>JAISBL010000071.1 GCA_031266215.1 Tannerellaceae bacterium
AAGTTGCACAGATAATCTTATTTACACACGTTGCGAATCGCAGTCTGAACGGACAGTACCCGGAGACCTGCCAGACCGGCTGACAGACAATCGCAGCCGGCTACAGGCGCCGATATACAAGCACCGATATACAGGCGCCGGACGGCAGAAGTATCGAAGGCCGGCAGGCGACCGCGCAACACACTGCTTAATTCTGCATCAGTCCGGCGCCTCATCAGAGTAAACCGCATTGCGGCAAACTCCTCCGGGAGTTTTTTGTCGCTACTCATGTTTTTAAATGCGTTTGCCCTGGGATTCAGGTCAAATGCACATGAAATAACTTAAAAAGATTGTACATTCGCGTTCTGTTAATTCTTTTACAAAATGACGCCTCCGAAAACATCTTCAAAAAGCTGTCATTTAATTAAGCAAATAATCTATGAATCGTAAGAAACTACTCTCCGGATCCTTTCTTCTTATCATGGCGATACATATCGTTGTATTTACATCAATCGGCCTGTTTACAACCAGGGGATGGAGGTTGCTCATTATTTTCCTTGCCGGACTGGCCGTAATGACTGCCGCCGGATGGCTTTTACGCCTGTATTACAAACGTCGCCTGCGGAAACAGGGTAAAGATGCATGAGGTGTGCAAAAAAATTGCTTTTACGGATTAAAATACCGTTAAGAAACCGGTGATTACTGTACAGAAATCATCGATTTCTCCCCTGAAACCGGCGATTTTTGTACGTGTTTTGGCATTCGCCTGTAAGTATTTTTTACGGCTGTGCGCATTTTTTCATATGTATGAATAAGTAAATAATACCTCGCGATCGTTTCTTATTATAAGGAGATACCTCTGAATTTGTTTCGCGATGGAAACAGTAATGAACGAACCGCTGAAGGAGCAGGAGTTACTTGAAAAATTCCGGGCATTGTACAAGCAATATGCACCGGCATTGATATTTTACGCCACCAGACTTGTTGATACGACTACGGCGGAAGATCTTGTGCATGATGTATTCTTAAAGGTGTGGAATAAACGGTCGTTTATTTTCTGGGAAGAGAGTCTGAAATCTTACCTCTATAACGCAGTGCGACACGGATGCCTTGACTACCTGAAACATGAGGAGGTGAAAGCTAATTTTGAAAACAGCACGCTGATCAAACTTAAAATCGAAAAACTGTATTATAGCGAAACGACGGCTTTACTGTGGCAGGACGACAACCGGCTACAGTATATTTATAAGCAAATAGACGCCCTGCCGCCGAAATGTCGCGAGATATTCATAATGGCCTACGTCGAGGAACGCAAAACGTCAGAGATAGCTTCGCTCCTGAGCATTTCCAAACGCACCGTAGAAGCCCAGTTGTATAAGGGCCTTAAATACATAAGAAAATCCCTGCATGCCTTTGTCTGAGCGCCACGGATGCGTTCGTCCCGCCTTCAGGCCGCGACGTTGCAGCAGCTAAGGTTTACATATCAGACGTGTTATTTATACTATCAGACGGTAAGTGTTTTTCGCCCCCGGATCGTGTATATTAAAAAAGAAGACGAATGAACGAGGAAGACATGAACCAGATCGTATCCGGGTGGGTGATACACTACCTGCATCAGGATATTTCGGAGGGCGAATTGACGGATTTATACCAATGGTTGCAGGAATCGCCTGAAAACAAAGAATTTTTCTTCCAGATAAAAAGCATATACGATTCTACCCGCCATCACAGGCTGATGAGCGCCGAAGAGGTGGAAGAAAGCTGGCAACGCATGCAACGCCGGTTGTTCTCCCCCCCAGCCACCACCTCCCCTACCCTTCCCGAAAAAAGCGATCCTTCGCAGCCTGCGGGTGGTAAGAGACGCTTTCTCCGCCCGTTCACATACATGGCCGTAGCCTCGGTGGCCGCACTTCTGGGGTTCGGGATAAGTATGCTCACACAGTCGGTATTTCCTGAAACATCTCCGGTAAATGAAATGAGCTATAACGAGATCAGCGTGCCCAAAGGCGGAAGACCCGGCGCAATCACGCTATCCGATGGCACGAGAGTGCAATTGAACGTAGCCGGAACATTACGCTATCCCGCCGGCTTTTCAGACGATTGCCGCGAAGTATATCTCAATGGGGAAGCATGGTTTGAAGTGGCGCATGATGCAGAAAAGCCCTTCATCGTCCATTTAAACCGGCAGGACATCATCGTACACGGAACCAGCTTCAACGTAGAAGCCTATCACGACGAACCGTACAGCGCTGTAACCCTGATGGACGGGAGCATCTCGCTGGAAACATCCAATAGCAGCGGCGAACGCATCAGCCGGATATTTATCAGGCCCGGGCAGAAAGCCAATTTTGACAAGGTGTCGGAACATATTTATGTCGAAAATGCCGATGCAACTATGGCTAACGCCTGGACAAGGGGCGAATACAAATTCAGGGACGAGCCGCTCGGACTTATTGTCAAACGGCTTGAGAACTACTACAACGTGAGGATAATGCTGGACTATGACCTCAGAGACATCCGCTACACGGGCACCTTTTCATTCAGCCAGAGTATAATACAGGCGCTGAACATCATCAATTACGAAAAACAATTCAGCTTCAGACAGAATGGTGAGAACGAGATACTTATCAGGAAACAATAATAACATTAGTCGTATAATCCCTAAACACCCCAATGCCTATGAAACACGCAAAAGGATAAAAATCAATGACCCCGGAGGAAAAACCGGTTCAAAAACCCTTAGTTAACCACGCTCATACGTTGCGCGTCGGTCAAAAACAAGCAACTAAAGAGCTATCAATAAAAAAAACTATTAAAAGCATGAAGAAAAGACTAAACTGTAACAGCAGTAATAGTAAGCTTAGTTGTAAGCTGCATATCAAAAGAATCGCACGCATAACACAGGTGCTGACAGTCCTCATCATGGCAGGCATCCTCCATGTATCGGCCGCCACCTACGCCCAGGAACAACGTATATCTGTACGGATTGAGAATGGGACTTTTTATGACGTTGTCACACAAATAGAAAAACAATCAGAGTTTATGTTTTTCTACAAAAGCGAAGATATAGACAATAATCAGCGCATTACTCTCGAAGCCCGCAACAAACTGGTATCAGACATCCTCAATGAATTGCTCAAAGGCCGGGGAATGAGTTATCAGATCATGGATAAGCATATCATCATTACAAAAAACAACACTTCGTCTGCCGCCGCCCCTCAACAGCAAATGCGTACGATCAGCGGCGTTGTAACGGATGCCGCACGGGAACCGCTCGTCGGAGTGAACGTGATCGTCAAAGGCACAACCAACGGCTCCATCACCGACATAGACGGTAAATTCACGATAACCCAGGTGCCGCCCGGAGCTATCCTTCAGATAAGCTACATCGGCTACGCTTCACAGGAAATACAGGCAGGCAACGCGTCTAATTTAAACATCACGCTGCTGGAAGACTCCAAAGCTCTGGAAGAAGTTGTAGTAACGGGTTACAGCACCCAGAAGAAGCGTGACCTTACGGGATCGGTCGCCGTTGTCAAACTCGACGAAGTAGAATCCATCGTATCAAGTAACGTCATGCAGACGCTGCAGGGCCGCGTTCCGGGCGTATTCATCACCTCAACCGGGAATCCCAACGGAGACGCTACCGTACTTATACGAGGCGTCAGCACCCTTGGCACATCAAGCAACCAGGCGCAAAGGAGCACGCCGCTTTACATCATTGACGGCGTACCGACACAGGCTAACATGAGTACCCTTTCATCACAGGATATAGAATCCATACAGGTGCTCAAAGACGCTTCGTCGGCAACCATATACGGCTCGCGGGCTTCCAACGGCGTTATCATCATAACAACCAAGAAGGCCGACAGGCAAACCACTTCGATAAGGCTGAGAAGCTCCATGAGCGTAAGGCAGTATACCGAAAAGCCCCTTAACTGGCTCAATACCTACGAACGCGGATGGGTGCAGTGGCGCGCCGCCCGTAACGACGGCACAGACCCTGCAAACAACGGCTGGCCTTATTCCTTCGTCGATCATCAGGACGCTAATGGCAACTGGGTGTTGGACGAGATACAGTACCCGGAGTTCCTGGACGCTACCACGCAAACCATGCGCCCGGCCGATACCGACTGGGTGAACGAGATATTACAAACATCGGTTACGCAAAACTATAACGTCACCGTTTCTACCGGAGGCAACAAGGGACGGGCCCTGCTGGCGCTGGACTATCTGGACAACGTAGGTTCTGTGAAAGGGACGTACAACAACCGTATGAGCCTGCGCATCAATTCAGACTATTCGGTAATCGAGAACAGGCTGACAATAGGCGAAAACATTTCTCTGTCGAAGACCAAAAGAAGCCGCCTCAACGCCAGTTCGCTATTGAACTCCACGCGGCAGATACAGCCAATCGTGCCCATACATACCGTGAACGGCGTTGACTGGGGAGGCGCTACAGGCGCTATGGATGATAATGGAAAGAATCCGCTTCGTATCATCGAATGGAATGAAGACAATTACGATAATATCATGAGGCTGTTCGGAGACGTACACCTGGACCTGGAAATTATCAGGAACCTGCACTACCGGACAACACTCGGGCTGGATCAGAACTTTACATGGCGAAGGGTTATGACGAGGCCTTTCAGGGACGGCGGACAGTCTGACCCGACTTCACGCGTGGAAAGCACCCTCAACCGGCAGGGTACGCTCATCTGGAACAATACCCTCAACTACTCCTTCAATCTGAATAATCATGCCTTCGATGTACTCGTCGGGCACGAACAGACTGATATGACGCAGGACTACCAGTCGTATATGCGCGATGGTTACGATTCGCTGGACAAAGACTATATGTATATCTTCACCGGCACTTCGGGCATCACGCTAAACAGCTCCGGCGGAACGAACTCGGCAACCCAGTACCGGTTACTGTCTTACTTCGGCAAGGCTAATTACAATTACAACAACAAATACCTGGCGTCATTTACCCTCCGGCACGACGGGTCTTCACGGTTCGGCGCCAACAACCGCTTCGCCACCTTCCCGGCCTTCTCACTCGGATGGCGCATAAGCGAAGAAGACTTCTTCAAGTCGGCCGTACCATTTGTCTCAGACCTGAAGCTCCGCTACGGATGGGGTATGACAGGTAATCAGAACATTGACGACTTTGCTTCCTACGGGCTCTACGAAGCCCGATATACCAGCGACTGGACGGGCCGCACGACCTACGACATGAGTACGGCTTACGACATCACGGGACAGGGCACGGGCATCGCCCCGATGGGTTTCAGGCGTACGCAGTTGGCAAACTCCAACCTTAAGTGGGAGGCCTCTACGCAGAACAACGGAGGTATCGACTTCGGACTGTTCGACCAGAAGCTTACCGGGTCGGCAGACTATTTCTTCATCAAGACTACCAACATCCTCGTTACGCCTCCGTCACTGGCTGTACTGGGCGAAGGCGCCAACCGGTCGGTCAACGGCGCATCGATGGAAAACAGGGGATTTGAGTTCCTCCTGTCTTATAACGACAAGATAAGCGACCTGCGTTACACCGTAACCGCCAACCTCAGCGCTTATAGCAATAAGGTGACTTCGCTCCCCAATGAAGTTATAACACAGTATCCCGGTAACGGCGTGGATAAAACGATACTGGGACGTCCGCGCAGCGTGGTCTTCGGCTACGTAACCGATGGTATCTTCAAATCACAGGATGAAGTAGACGCCCATGTCACCCAGGCCGGAAAGGGAGTAGGAAGGCTGCGTTACCTCGACATAGCCGGCCCGAACGGCAGCGGCCCCGATGGTCTGATCTCCGATGCCGACCGCGACTTTATCGGCAAGACCGATCCCGATTTCACGTACGGCTTGAACATCACGCTGCAATACAAGCAGTGGGATATGAATGTCTTTTTCAACGGAGTGCAGGGTAGTTACGCCAATGTAGGCTCTACCAAGCGCAACGAGCAGTTCATAGGAGCTTCCGAAGCCGCCGGACAAAACTACGGCAAGAGCACACTGGAAACATGGACGTATGAGAATTCGAACTCCAACATTCCCGCCCTGTCGCTCAGGGACGTGAACTCCGAAAAGTCAAGGATGTCTACCTACTTCCTCGAAAACACGTCATACTTCAAACTGCGTAACGTAGAAATAGGTTACACCATTCCAAAACACATCACCTCAAAGGCGCTTATTCAGAACGCACGCGTGTACTTCATCGGTGAGAACCTGTTCAAGATATACAAGAAATCCGGCGACAATGCCTTTACCGGAGCCGATCCCGAAACACCCGGAACGGCCTATCCCATTCCTCTCTCTATGACCGTAGGTCTTAATGTTACATTCTAAATCTTATTTATCATGAATATCATAAAATATATATGTATCGGCGGGCTGGCTGTAATGCCGTTGGCATGTACCGATTTTCTTGACGTTAACCCCAAGGGAACACTGAGCGACGGTCAGTTGAACAGCGTCGATATGGTGGAGAAAATGATCCTCGCCGCTTATTCCCATGTAGAAAACGACAACCGCGAGCAGTCTCCCTGGCTGTTTTCAGACATCCGGAGCGGCGATGCCTACAAAGGCGGCAGCAACTCCGGCGACATGGCCTGGGCCGGAGATATCGAGGTTTCATCCACTATCAAGGAAAGTTCCGTGGAATTCAGTTATAAGTGGGAACGGGCCTACGTTGCCATCTCACGTGCAAACAACGCCCTGGCGCGTATCAACCAGCTATCCGAAGCCGAGTACCCCGATAAGGTAAAGAGAATGGCCGAGATGCGTTTCCTCCGTTCATTCCAGTTGTTTCAGATCAAGCAGATATTTAATCATGTCGTCTGGGTAGACGAAAACATGACCGAAGACGACCTTCTGAATGAATCTAACGTGAAGTACTCTGATCAGGAGCTTTGGGGCAAGATAATTGAAGACTTTGAGTATGCAACGAATAACCTGCCTGCCAATAACGGAGATATTGGCAGGGTGAGCAAATACTCGGCCATGTCATTCCTTGCCAAGGCTCTGATATATGCCGCCTATGTGCAGGCGCCCAATTATACGATCGAGCGTATCGACCTCGACAAGATGAGGCAGGTGGTAAACCTGGTGTCGCAGATCGAGGGTAGCGGCAAATACAGGCTCAACGACGACTTTGCCAAGAACTTCCTCTGGGAATATGAAACCCAGTCGACCGCCGAAGTTACCGAGTCGATCTTTGCCGTCCAGAGCACGCACGATGACGGAACGACATACGGCAGGCTCAACCAGTTCAGCCTCCTCTCCTACCCGGCCTCCCCGGAATATGGATGCTGCGTAATGCACCTGCCGTCGCAGAATCTGGTGAATGCTTTCAAGACAGACCCACAGACCGGACTGCCTTTGTTTGATACCTATGATGAAGGGTTCCAGATCACGACGGGCGAAGACATCGACAACCATCCCGAAGTAACGGTTGACCCCCGCCTCATGCACACGGTAGGCATGATAGGCAAACCGTATAAATATGATGTAGACTATCCTCTGCCGGAGAGCGGCATCAGGGCCGGCGGATACTACGGGACCTTTGTCTCGCTCAAGGAGGTGGAGACCTTCAACTGCCCCTGCTACCGGGTCGCACTGTATTTCAGGGGAAGCTCTTTGAACCGTGACCTGATCCGCTACGACGAGATATTGCTGTTCAAGGCCGAGGCTCTTATCCAGATCGGCGGCGCTGCCGAGCTTGAAGAAGCGCGCCAGATAATCAACCAGATCCGTGTGCGCGCAAAGAACAGCACAGGCCGGCTGGTTATGAAGGACGGAACGCCTTCGGCAAACTTCAAAATCGAAGAATATCCTAACGACGGTAAGTGGACAAAGGACTATGCATGGCAGGCGCTGCAATGGGAAATGCGTCTCGAACTGGCGATGGAAGCCCGCCGCGGTTTCGACCTCGTCCGCTGGGGAATTTCAGCCGAAACGGTCAACAAGTATTATACGGTAGAGAAAACCCGCAGGACGGCTTATATGACCAATGCCGAGTTCACTCCCCAGAAGCACGAGTATCTGCCCATACCCAACCGACAGATAACATACAGCAGGGGCTTGTACAAGCAGAATTTAAATTATGACCAGATATAACGTCGCACATCAGGCGCCTGTGCTGCACTGTCGCAGGCGCCTTCCTTTATAGCTCTCAGGTGTCTGCGACAGCGCAGAGTGCAGGCCTGGCTAACGTTATTTAAGCAAGATAATATGTTTTACACATCACATACTGTTTGTTTTTTCATGTTCATGCTCGTCCTGTTCTGTTCATGCGGACAGGACGACGCAGGAACTGATCCCCGTGTTCACTTCTCATCATCCGGAGGCGACCCCGTCGGCGCACCTGCCGGAATGATATATTACGATAATGTATACCACCTGTTTTACCTCCATGACGGTAATAGCATGAAAAACCCCGGGCGCTGGGGACATGCCGTAAGCAACGACCTCATCAGTTGGGAGCATAAGGACGTCGTCATTTTCCCCCACATCCCAGGCTCGGTTGGGGCGGGGAGCATAGTGGCCGACGTGCGGAATACTTCCGGACTGGGAACAGACGGCAATCCTCCGCTTGTGGCCATCTTCACCTGCACTGATAATGAGAAGTTGCAGGAAGGAGATATTTACACCCAGACGCAATGCCTAGCGTATAGCCTAGATAAGGGTGATACGTGGACGGCGTATGAGGGTAATCCTGTTATTTCAAATCCCGGTATATCCGACTTCCGCGACCCTAAAGTCTTCTGGTATGAGCCGCAGGGCTACTGGGTCATGGTAGCAGTGACTAATGGAAGGGTCGGATTCTATACCTCTCCTGATCTGAAAAGCTGGACGCATAGCGGCGACTTCGGTTCCGGTGTAGACATGGCCGAGAATGCATGGGAACGCCCAGACCTCTTTGAGCTTTCGGGTGATGACGGAGGCGAAAGGCAGTGGATACTGACCGTAAGCGTCGGGATGGGCTTGTATAATGACTGGGTGACCGGTTTCTTTGCAGGCGTATTTGATGGGAAAACCTTCGTAACCGACCAGACCTCTCCTTACCGTATGGACTATGGCCGGGATAACTACGGCGGCATGACGATAAGCAATACAGGCGACAGGCGCCTGTGGATAGGGTGGCTGAATAACCCTGCATATGCCGACGCCGCAGCGGCGTCGCGATGGCCGGGGGCGATGACCATCCCGCGCAGCCTGCGCCTGGAAAAGACGCCATACTACTCTTTTGTGGCCTCGCTTCCTGTCCGGGAGCGGAGCGTCCTGCACGGAGAACGGGCGGAGGCGGACGGACTGGTAGTTAAACAGGATATTCACTCCGAAGGTATATCAGACCTCACCCCGCTACTCTCAGCCCCGCTTACTCCCTCGGAGGTAAGCATCCGTTTCAGGGCCAGTGGCGATCACTGGTTGCAAATGGGGAACGCCGAGAAATTCGGACTGAGGCTCAGCAACGGCAGAGGCGAATATATCCTTGCCGGCTACGACGCCTATCACCAGCAATTCTATATAGACCGTACCAGCTCTGCGGCGCTCGATTTACCGCCCTCGTACGCAGGCGTTCACCTGCAACAATATCCAATGGAGGAGTCAAACAGTCTTGAGATGCAGATAATCATTGACGCTTACTCGCTCGAGATGTTTGCAATGGACGGGAAGGTAGTATTTACCGAGCGGCTGTACCCTTCCACGGCGTTTGACCGTCTGGAAGTGTTTGCCGAAAACGGTAAGGTGAATGTTGAGAATATATCTGTCACCCCATTCAAATCGCACGAGTAAAACTAACTGTTAACATCATGGCTCAGCAAAACACACAGTCGCTTAAAGTCGGAATGACCTTTATGGCGATCATCTTCTTCGTTCTCGGATTCATCACCAACTTTAACATGGCGCTCAAGGATCAGGTGCAAACCACATTTGACCTCAGCGCCACAATGGCCCAGTTGGTCAACGGGGTTTTCTTTTTCGCCTACTTCTGCTTTTCGCTGGTCTGCGGCGGATTTATAAGGAAGATAGGATACAAGAACGGCGTAATATCAGGGCTTCTGCTGGTAGCCGCGGGCAGCTTCCTGTTTTACCCTGCCGTTGCGGGGACGCCTTCCTACGCCCTATTCCTGACTGCGATCTTCATAATGGCGACAGGCGTCGTTTTCCTCCAGACAGCGGCCAATCCTTATGTGGTTGTCCTTGGGGCTCCCGAGACGGCCCCGGCCCGCCTGACCACAGTGCAGGCCATGAACAGCATCGCCACCACGATCGCCCCGTTCCTTGTAGGGCTTTTCATCCTCACGCCGGCTTCGCTGGCGATGGGGCCCGGAGCGGTTCAGATGCCTTTTGTTATAATAGGCTCGCTGGTATTGCTGATTGCGGCTGGCGTCTACCTGTCCAGACTCCCCGGCATTGAACAATCGGATACGGGCGGCAAGAAAGTATGGCAGTACCCGCAGGTTTTGCTTGGCGCCCTGGGCATCTTCTGTTATGTAGGGGCAGAGGTAGGATGCTCCACGCAGATAGTCCCATATCTCGAAACGGGCGGTTTCTCAAAGGGCGAGGCAGGGCGGATTGTAGCCATCTACTGGGCCGGAGGCATGATCGGGCGTTTCCTGGGTTCGTTCATGCTAAGTTCCCTCAGCAATTCCCGGAAATACCTTTATTCGTCGGCCATACTGCTCTTCTCCTTTTTCGCGGGCTGGTTTATTTTCAGTTCGCAGATAGTGGAAGGCAGGTTCGTTTTTCATTCGCAACTCCTTCACGGCATGATATTTTTCGGCATGGCTATAGTCAATTTCCTTGCTATGATAGCCGGCAGAGGAAATCCTAATGTATCTTTGGGCGTTTTTGGCATAGCAGGAGCTTTACTGGCGGCAGCGGCTTTCGTCCTTCCGATTCCTCTGGGGATGTGGACTTTGCTGGGTGTAGGATTCTTCAATTCCATCATGTTCCCGACCATATTCTCGCTTGGGGTCCGCGATCTTGATCCGACCGAAATGCCTCTGGCATCGGGCATGATAAATACGCTGATCGTCGGAGGGGCTGTTGTTCCACTGGCTATGGGTTGGTTCACCGACCATATAAGCGTGCGTTCGGCCCTTATCCTGCCCGTTATATGCTTTGCATACATAGCTTTTTTCGGGCTTAAGGGCAGTAAGATCAGGAGGAGGGTTTAGTAAGTAGAATATTATTCACCAATAAAAAATAAAGTTTATGAAATCAACATCTGGCATCAGAGCCGCATTCGTTTTCGCATTCTCAGTCATGTTCATGTGTGTTTCCGCCCAAAAGAAAGATATGGGCGTATTTGATGGTTACGGCGACGTAGGCAACCCCAAACTGACAGGCAGCTTCAGCTACGACCAGTCTTCCGGGGCTTACACTATCTCCGGCGGAGGCATCAATATCTGGAATGGGAGCGATCAGTTTTTCTATGCGTGGAAGAAAGTGAACGGTAACTTCTCGCTCACGGCAAAGGTGGCTTTTGAGGGTAAGGGTGTAGACCCGCACCGTAAAATCGGAGTTATGATACGCCAGTCTCTTACCGGGGAGGCGAAGTACGCTGATGTTGCCATTCATGGCGACGGACTGACTTCACTGCAATACCGTTCCGAAAACGCAGGCCAGACCAAAGAGGTCGTAGGCCCAAAGGGCGGCAATTACGTCACCCTGGAAAAGGTCGGTAATAAGATCCGTATGAGAACGGCTACGGATGCGGCCCCACAGGAAGTGACGGGAGAAATAGAGCTGGATTTCACAGGTACTTTCTATGTAGGTATTTTCATCGGCTCCCACAATACCGACGTGCTCGAGACAGCGCATTTCACCAGCGTAGAATATAAAAAGTTATAACCACACTTAAATCTCTGTTTTTATGACATACAAATCAATTGCATTATGCCTTGCGGCCTGCCTTTCTGTTCCCGCCGTTATTGCGCAGCAGAATTTTGGGCGCGGCCCGAGGGTTGTCAGTATACTCGAAGTATACGACGTAAGTACAGGCTCCCGCAGGGTAGTCAAAGAATTTAACGGCACTATCGAAGCCCCTAACTGGACTCCCGACGGCAAATGGCTCGTGTATAACAGTAACGGACAGCTTTACCGTATATCTCCCGACCTGCCCGGCGCCAGTCAGGAAGCAATCAATACCGATTACGTAACGAGTTGCAATAACGACCATGTAATAAGCGCCGACGGTAAGTTCATCGCCCTCAGCAGCAGTCCGGCCGAAGACCGGCGTTCACGCGTCTATGTCGTGCCGATAGAGGGAGGCGTCCCCCGGCTGGTAACTCCCATAGGCCCCAGCTATCTTCATGGTATCAGTCCGGATAATAACTTCCTTGCCTATTGCGCCGACCGTAACGGCAACTACGATATCTACGTCACCCCTACCCTTGGCGGACGTGAACGGAGACTGACTACGGCCGAAGACCTCGACGACGGTCCTGAATATTCGCCCGACGGCAAACACATCTGGTTTAATTCCGTACGTACCGGACTGATGCAGGTGTGGAGGATGAAAGCCGACGGGTCTGAACAAACGCAGATGACCTTTGACGAGGATCGTAACTCATGGTTCCCGCATGTTTCTCCCGACGGCAAACAGGTAGTCTACATCACCTACCGCAAGGGAGACCTGGAGCCAAACCAGCATCTGCCCAACAAGAACGTAGAACTTCGCCTCATGCCCGCTGCCGGCGGATCGCCCAGGACTGTTGTCGAACTGTTCGGCGGACAGGGAACGATCAATGTAAATTCATGGGCGCCCGACAGCCGGCGTTTCGCTTTTGTAAGCTACCGGCTCGAAGCCCCTACCGCTCCCGTGCAGATACCCGCCCAGTTTACCGGCTCAGGTGACGTAGGAGCAGTGAAGTCGAAAGGTTCCTATAAGTATGACTCCTCCACAGGCCGCTATTCCATAACCGGCGGAGGCGAAAACCTCTGGGCGCAGGCCGATGAGTTTTATTATGTATGGAGAAAAGACAGCACCGACTTTACCCTATCGACCACCCTTGCATTTAACGAAAAAGAGGGCAACGCCCACAAAAAGACGGGCCTCATGATACGTGAGTCGCTTGCTCCCGACGCTAAATACGTGGATATAGCCATCCATGCCGACGGGCTTACATCCTTGCAATACCGCTCTGAAACAGGAGGAATAACCCGTGAGATCACCACGCTCACAAAAGGAGCCGACCACATCGTACTGATCCGCAAGGGCACAAAGCTGACCATGCGCACGGCTGTCGGTGGAACGCCACGTCAGGACAATGCCTCGATCGAGATTGACCTCCCAAAGGAGTTTTACATCGGCATGTTTGTATGCGCCCATGAAGCAGGCGTCACCCGCACCGCTGATTTTTCGGAGGTGAGATATATCAGACAGCAATAACCCTCTGTATTATTTACTTCAAACCAACATAGTATCATGATAAAGAAAACAGCTTTTCTCCTGTGCCTGCTCCTCATTGCTATTTCCCCGAAAGCCCAGACAGGGCAGATCAGCGAAGGGAGTATCATTAACGGAACCAACGGCAAACCGGCCGGCGTGGTCTACCAGTACGATCCCGCTACGGCTACAGGATATATGGTAAGCCTTGTGGAGACGCAACTGCCCTGGGGGGATACCGGTACAAACATCGACCGCCTCGACGACCACATCAACAGCGCACTTGCCGGGCAGGAACTTTCGGGGTTAGTCAACACCGCCGCTATCGTATCGCAACTGGGCGCAAAAACCCCGTATGCGGCCCGCTGGTGTTTTGAACTCAATGCCGGAGGGCTCACCGGATGGTACCTGCCTTCCTGCGGCGAATTAAACATACTCCTCTCCAAAAAGCAGATCGTGAATCAGGCCCTCGAAAAAGCCAAAGCCCCGCGCATAGCCAATGCCTGGCACTGGTCGAGTTCCGAAGGCGACGACACTCTTTCGTGGAACGTCAATATGTCGGGCGGCGATAACTATCCGGCCGATAAAAGCGCAACCCGGCAGGTTCGTGCAATCCGGAAGTTTTACAAGTAACGTATTCCTTATAAGAGAATACCATGCACAAGGTATTCCGCGCATACCGGCTTGTCGTATCTTTGCGCTTCACGTGAATCGCGCAATTATGAGGACAGTTATTTTAGCGGATAATCAGGATATAACGAAGACCGGCATGCAGTATTTGTGCAGCCGTATCTCGGAGGCCGGCCCGGTGCAGCATGCGGCAGACAAGAAAGCGTTGATCCGGCTGCTTTCTTCTGCCGCGCATGCTGTGGTGATACTTGATTATACGCTTTTCGACCTTTCAGGCGTGGAAGAATTGTTGATTCTGCACGATCGTTTCCACGCAGACTGGATACTTTTCAGCGAAGACCTGAGCCTCGACTTTATCCGCCAGGTGACATTTCATGATGAAGCGTTTTCGATCGTATTGAAAGACTGCCTTCTGGAAGAGATAGAAGTAGCGCTCAGGCTCGCCATACTGAAGTCTGAGCGCTACATCTGCCGCCGGGTCACCAATCTTCTGCAGAATAACAAAAAACACTCCGGCATAGACGAACGTCCCGCGCTTACATCCACCGAATGGGAAATACTGAAGCTGATCGCCCTGGGCAGGACTACAAAAGAAATCGCCGAAGAACGTTTCTCCAGCGCCCACACGATTACCACACATCGCAAGAACATCTTCCGCAAACTGGACGTCAACAACGTGCATGAAGCCACCAAGTACGCCCTGCGCGCCGGGATAATAGACCTGGCGGAATACTACATCTGACGTAAACGCTATCGGGATAAAGAAGAAAAGGCAATTCTCCAAAAGACTTCAATATAAAACTTCAATATCATTCTTAAATACGCGCTCGTATTATTGACAAAGGATCAGGCCTGTTCCTGCAGTAACAAACGGAAAAGATTCATGGCCGCGTTAAATCAGGTATATCGGCATGATTTACATGAGTTTTAAATGCATTTGCCCTACGGCGGGGATTGGGACAAGTGTCTCAAACAGGTATTTGCTTTGATTCCCGGAAAAACGGGTATCTGTTGATAAAAATCTTCAGATGGCCGGCAAATTAGTACCTTCTTTTAGCCGAAAAGTAGGTACGTTTAACCGATTCGTACCTGCTTTTAAGCCAAACGTAGGTACGTTTAACCGATTCGTACCTACTTTAAGCCAACCGTAGGTACGTTTAATTGATTCGTACCTACTTTTAAGGTTAACGTATGTACTTTTAATCGATTCGTACCTACTTTTAAGGTTAACTTAAGTACGTTTTGCCTAAAAGTACATACGTTTCGACGAAAAGGAAATGCGTTTCGGCGGAAAGGAAATGCGTTTCGGCGAGAAGGAAGTATGTTTGGACGATAAGGAACTACTTTCAGACGAAAAGCAGGTGCTTTTCGTCTGAAAGTAGCTATTTCCCGGCGGAATAGTAACAATAATGCTGGCACATATAGCCTAAAAAAGCAGATACGTTTCGGAATGCCTGACGGACATTTGAAAATGTTTTTTCCTATTGATATACAAGTCCTAACGGACTATTCTTAGCCAAAACTCAGGTTTATAAAAAGCATTCCGGGTTACAACAAAACGTCACCGCCTGTTTCACCCTCCGGTAAAATACACCTGCACAAAGCCTTTCTTAATGCAATTTATCTGTATTCCTGCGCTTTTTATATGATCCGTTACGGAATATCAGACCTTAATTATGAGGACAATTATGTTTTTAGCGGACAGTAATGGTTTTTTCCAATATAAGCTTTTTTGTTTGTCCAAATAAAGATAGCAACTCCACTAAGTGCGTGGCAGGCAGATTTATTGCGTCGTATGTTTCCTGCCTTGGGATTTAATTCTTTCCTTTGCCATGCTAATAAAATAAAGAAGTAATGAATACTAAAAAGTTTTTACTCCAGGAAAAAGACATACCTGTGGCATGGTATAATATTGCTGCGGATATGGAGAACAAACCGCGCCCGATACTTAATCCGGCGACTAAGGAACCTGTCGGCGAGGAAGATCTTTATCCCTTGTTCGCTCAAGAGCTTGCACGGCAGGAATTGAACCAGACGGATGCGTGGATTGAAATACCCGATGAGGTACGCGATATGTATAAGATATGGCGCCCAACTCCACTGGTGCGCGCCTATGGGCTGGAGAAAGCCCTTGATACGCCGGCGCATATATACTTCAAGAACGAAAGCGTCAGTCCGGTTGGCTCGCATAAACTCAACTCTGCTATTGCACAGGCTTATTTCTGCAAAAAAGAAGGCGTTACCAACATTACAACCGAGACGGGAGCCGGACAGTGGGGGGCTGCTATGGCTTATGCCGCAAATGCATTCGGACTGGAACTGGCGGTTTATATGGTTAAGGTGAGCTATCTTCAGAAACCTTACCGGCGTTCAGTTATGCAGACCTTCGGGGCTCAGGTTATAGCTTCGCCGAGTATGAGCACCAAGGCCGGACGTAAGATTCTGACCGGGAATCCTAACTACCAGGGAAGCCTGGGTACGGCCATATCCGAGGCGGTTGAGCTTGCAATCCAGACACCTGACTGCAAATATACGCTTGGCAGTGTACTTAACCATGTTATGCTGCATCAGACGGTTATAGGGCTGGAAGCAGAAAAACAGATGGAGATGGCGGGCGAATATCCCGAAATAGTGATCGGCTGCTTTGGCGGCGGTTCCAACTTTTCAGGCATTTCTTTCCCCTTCATGCGACATAAATTGAAGGCTGGTAAAGACATTCGCATCATTGCCGCCGAACCTGAGTCATGCCCGAAGCTGACTCGCGGTGAGTTTCAATATGACTTTGGCGACGAGGCAGGTTATACGCCGCTTATCCCGATGTTTACGCTCGGTCATACTTTTTCGCCAGCGCATATACATGCCGGTGGACTGAGGTATCATGGCGCAGGGGCCATTGTTAGTCAGTTGCGCAGGGATGGCCTGATGGAAGCTGCCGACATACCGCAGTTGGAGACTTTTGACGCCGCCACATTGTTTGCCCGTACAGAGGGGATAATACCCGCTCCCGAATCAGCGCACGCCATTGCCGTAGCAATACGTGAAGCAAGGCAGGCCAAGGAGGAGGGTAACAGAAAAGTGATACTATTTAACCTCTCAGGCCACGGACTTATCGACATGGCGGCTTACGATCAGTATTTTGCCGGTGATTTGATGAATTACGAACTTACCGACGAGGATCTGGAAGTGAATCTGGCCGGACTGGACAGGATAATCACTCAATGATAAATAAGGGGTTGTGTCATCTGCGTGCTTTTGACACACCCTCTTTTAGTTTCCGTAAATTTATACTCCTTGAAAACAAACTAAATATCAACACTTATTTTTATGAACAACGCTATTTTTAAATTTGCTAAACCTGTAAACGAACCGGTAAAAGCCTATGCCGCCGGAAGCGCCGACAAAACATCTCTTAAAAACGCTCTGAAACAATTATCATCTGAGGAATGGGATATTCCGTTAGTGATCGGAGGTAAGGAAATACGGACCGGAAATACCGGGAAAGTTGTTATGCCGCATGATCACAGGCACGTGCTGGCTACGTATCATAAAGCCGGCGAAAAAGAAGTGCAGATGGCCATCGACGCTGCAATGAAAGCGCACCGTGAGTGGTCTGAACTTCCGTGGGTCGAACGGGCTTCGGTCATGATGCGTATTGCCGAGCTTATATCGACGCGTTATCGTTACCTTGTGAATGCGTCCCTTATGCTGGGGCAGAGTAAGAATCCGATGCAGGCCGAGATTGATGCGCCCTGCGAATTGATAGATTTCCTCCGGTTCAGCGCTTATTACGCCGGACAGATATATGAAGAACAGCCCTATTCCGATGCCGGGATAATCAACCGGATGGAATACCGTGCGCTGGAAGGTTTTGTGTTCTCGCTCACTCCGTTTAATTTCACATCAATAGCAGGTAATCTCAATCTGGCTCCTGCCATGATGGGTAACGTAGCAGTGTGGAAACCGTCTACTACCGCTATCCATTCCAATTATCTCCTGATGAAGATATTTCAGGAAGCCGGATTGCCCGACGGAGTTGTAAACTTCATTCCCGGACAGGGAAGCGTGATAGGTAAAGTCGTCACCTCCAGCAGTGACCTGGCAGGGTTCCATTTTACCGGTTCTACCGGAACATTTAATAAGCTGTGGCTCCAGATGGCAGAAAATCTGGGTAGTTACAAATCATATCCGAAGATAGTAGGCGAAACCGGGGGTAAGAACTTCATCTTCGTACACCCGACAGCCGAGGCGGCTGACGTAGCTACAGCTATCGTACGCGGGGCATTTGAGTATCAGGGTCAGAAATGCTCTGCCGGTTCGCGCGCCTATATCCCATCGTCCCTATGGAATGAGATAAAGGAAAGGACAGGCGAGATGCTGAAAGAGATCCGGATGGGTGATGTGCAGGACTTCTCCAACTTTGTTAACGCCGTAATTGATGAGACTTCGTTTGATAACATCATGGGATACATAGAACATGCACGTCAGGCGCCGGATGCAGAGATACTATTTGGCGGGAAGGGAGATAAATCCGTGGGTTACTATATCGAACCAACGGTCATACTGACCACTAACCCGGCATTTAAGACCATGAAGGAAGAAATATTCGGCCCGGTCATTACCATTTATGTGTATGAGGATAGCAAATACGAAGAAACTCTGGATATCTGCGATCGTACTTCGCCTTACGGGCTGACCGGATCAATATTCGCGCGCGACCGTTACGCCATAGATACGGCATTCAATAAGCTGCGTTACTCGGCAGGCAACTTTTACATAAACGACAAACCAACCGGGGCGGTGATTGCACAGCAGCCTTTCGGAGGCTCTCGTGCTTCGGGTACTAATGATAAAGCCGGCGGCCCGTTGAATCTGATCCGCTGGACAAACCCGCGCACTATAAAGGAAACTCTTGTGCCGCCGACGGATTATACATATCCATTTCTTGGAGAGAACTAAATAATTATTTTCAACTTGTAACACTTTTAACTGATATGTTAGATTTCAATAATACTGAAATAGCTTTCGCCTCAAAATCTAAATCGGAACTGAAGAATGCATATTTGCTCTTTAATGTCATGAAACACCCCGGTATTGTGAGACTGGGTAAGTGGGCATGCCTTATAGCGCTGAAAATGCGCTTTCCTCTCGCATGGATTGTTAAACCCACATTATATAAACAGTTTGTGGGCGGAGAGACCTTGCAGGATTGCACAAAATACATTAACCTTCTGAAGCATGAAAATGTAAAATCTACACTGGATTATTCTGCCGAGAGCAAACAAACGCCAGAAGGTATTCATGATACCTGGACGGAAACGATCCGATCGATCGATTTTGCACAAAAGAACCCGTATATAGCCTATGCCGTATTCAAACCCTCGACTATTACGACAGACGAACTGCTGAGCAAAGCCTCCGAAAAAAAGGAAAAACTTAGCATAGATGAGATCAAAGATTTTAGTGTATTCAGCTCGCGATTCATGACGTTGTGCAAGCGGGCTTACGATAATAATGTGCGTATACTGGTGGACGCCGAAGATTATTGCTTTCAGAACGCCATAGACGAACTTACCGACGAAGCAATGAGGCGTTTTAATAAGGAACGGGCCATAGTGTTTGCTACCTTGCAGATGTACCGCCATGACCGTATGCCGTATCTGCGACGTATTTACGACGACGCAGTGGAAAAAGGGTATTACCCGGGGATCAAATTTGTGAGAGGCGCCTATATGGAAGAAGAACGCAAGCGGGCCGAAATCATGGGCTATCCCGATCCTATCTGCAAAGATAAGCAGGCGACAGACGATAACTTTGATGCCGGCGTAAGGTTCGTAGTAGAGCATATAGACCGTATGGAGCTTTTTATGGGGACACACAATGAGACAAGTAACTATAAACTGGCGTCCCTCATTGACGAACGTAAATTGGAAAGAAATACCCCGCGTATCTTTTTCTCTCAATTATTGGGAATGAGTGACAACATTTCTTTCAATCTGGCTCACGAAGGATATAACGTAACAAAATACGTTCCTTATGCCAAAGTAAGAGATGTGCTCCCTTATTTGTTGCGCCGGGCGGAGGAAAATACTTCAGTCGCCGGGCAAACAGGACGTGAACTCCGGATGCTTAGGGCCGAGATGGAACGCCGTAAGAAATCCGGAACAGCCATTGTCAGGTAATATAAAAAAAGACAGGAATGAATGTGAAAAGGAATTGTCTGTACAGTATTGTTCTTATATGGGCGTTTGCCTGCTCTTATGCTGAAGCTCAGCAGGCAAATACACTCATGGATACGGTTGTTGTTATCGCGCCTGACGATATGGATAAAATCCCGGACCTGCGCACGCAGCTAAATATGGAGAATGAGACATACTCTGAACCGGCGCCGGCGAATAGCCGGTTGCTCCGTTTTGTGCAAGACAATAAAACGGGCTTGTCGGACGAAGCTCTTTATTGGGCGCGCTTAGTGATGGATGCTTCATCGCGATTTGGCGAAACAATGAACTTCGGTGATACGATAATTGTAGACCACATCTTCATGCCGCCTCTTTTCAGAGGTAATGTGCTGCCCGGCAGATTATATCTATACGACAAAGACATATTGAAATCAGGGACTGTCATTGCTCCCTGGTTTCAGCCGGACACTACGTTATTCCTTGATGTATTGGAGAAATACGCTTTAGACGATAAGGCTTTAAGGTACATTGAAGATAACTACCCGGCTTATTTTCACTATTCAAAAAGAGATTTGCCGGATGATATTATCAAGATCGCCAACATCAGGACGCCGGCATATGATGAAGTACCTCTGAAAGTTACTTCCAGTGTTGTGCAAAGCGATATGGAAGCTCCTGAAAAGTTCATTCCCGACAGGCTTTATTGGCGTTCTTCCTTTGAAAGCGCTATCCAATTCTCGCAAAATTATGTTTCTCCCAACTGGCACAAAGGAGGAAGCAGCAACCTGAACATCTTTACCAAGAATTATCTCAAATATGATTATAACAAGGACAAAGTACAAATCACCAATGAGATAGAAATAAAGGCCAGCGTCTACAACGCCCCTAATGACACCTTGCATGACTATAAAATAGGCGATGACATCTTACGCCTGCATAGTAACATTGGCTACAAGGCTTTTAATAAATGGTTTTATACGTTTGACACCGAATTTAAAACACAGTTGTTCAGTAACTATCAGGAAAATACGCAGGTAAAGCAGGCGGCCTTACTTTCACCCTTCACATTCAATGCAGGTATAGGTATGAAATACGACCTGAAGAAAACCTTTAAGGAACGTAATAGAAACCTGAATTTAAGTATAAACTTCGCTCCTGTCTCTTATACTTTTATGAAGAGTCTCAACGAGGACATAGACCTTGGACGTCATGGCTTCAGGAAGAATGAAGAAACAGATAAGTACAGCAGCACGTTAAACCGTTTTGGTATGACGATCCGTACTGATATGATGATGAATTTCAATCGTAATGTCAGTTGGCAATCACGTTTATATTATTTTACAACATACGAAATCACTCAGTTTGAATTTGAGAATACCTTAGTCCTCGCCATCACAAGGCATTTCTCTACCCGCATATACGCTCATCTCCGCTTCGACGATTCTGTGATTAAAAAAGCAGACTTTAATAGTTATTTCCAATTAAATGAATTGTTAAGCTTTGGCTTCAACTACAAATGGTAGTCAACGTATATTTTTCAGGGAAATATTACTAGGATTTTTGGACATTGTTACGGGAAATAATTACTTTTGCCGTGGTTTTTGCTATGTCGAGATTACAATCATGAAGAATAGTGTTAATTATTGCGGAGTAGTAGATCGCGTGGAAAAGGATCGTATTTGTGTGAAGATTACTCAACAGCCGGCATGTTCCGGATGTAATGCAAAGTCAGCATGTATGGCGGCTAACGGAAAAGAACATATTATAGAGGTAACAGATTATACGGGAACATTCCAGGCAAACGAAGCGGTTATACTCGAAGGTAAAGATTATATGGAACTTAAAGCCATTCTGCTGGCATTTGTTATTCCTCTGGCGCTGGTTGTTGCATTTATTGTCGTTGGCGCAGGCATACAATTGAAAGAAAGCGTCAGCGCATTAGCAGGGTTATCATTGCTGCTTCCTTATTATATTATTTTATATTCCTTTCGAAAGGCCCTGAAAAAAAGATTTGTTTTTACAATTAAGAAAATAAACCAATAAATATATGATATTGATAGCCATTATTACGTTAGGAGGGATTGGTATTATCAGTTCCGGCTTGTTATATCTTGCTTCCAGAAAATTTGAAGTTTATGAAAATCCTCTTATCGCACAAGTTCAGGAAATATTACCGGCAGCTAACTGTGGAGGGTGCGGGTATCCCGGATGTGCCGGTTTTGCCGATGCATGCGTAAATGCACCTTCTTTGGAAGACCTGCTATGCCCGGTTGGCGGAGCGGCAGTTATGAGCCGGGTGGCCGGGATCCTCGGTAAAGACACGGCGGGAGCTGATCCGAAGATTGCAGTGGTGCGTTGTAACGGGAATTGCGAAGCGCGTCCGCATGTGAACCAGTATGATGGGGCGGGTAATTGTGCGATAGCATCTTCATTATACGGCGGAGAAACAGGATGTTCGTATGGCTGTCTGGGCTATGGAGACTGCGCGGCTGCCTGTACATTCGGCGCAATTATTATCAATTCATCGACAGGATTGCCGGAAGTGATCGAAGACAAATGCACTTCCTGTGGAGCTTGTGTAAAAGCCTGCCCGAAAAATATTATTGAATTACGAAAGAAAGGCCCGAAGTCGCGCCGCATATTTGTCAGTTGCGTTAATAGAGATAAGGGAGGTGTTGCCCGGAAATCATGCTCCAATGCATGCATTGGCTGTAACAAATGCGAGAAGGAATGCAAGTTTGAGGCCATAACCATAACCGATAATTTAGCCTATATAAGCTCGCAAAAGTGTCGCTTATGCCGTAAATGTACGGCCGTATGCCCCACTAACGCCATACATGAATTGAACTTTGCTCCCCGCAAAGAAACCAGTCTGGAAGACAGCCCGAAAACGGACGAAAAAACAAATCAAAAAAACATATAGCGCATGTTAAAGACATTCCGAATCGGAGGTATTCACCCGCCCGGGAACAAACTGTCGGCAGGGAAAAAGATAACCTCCATACCTGTTCCACGACAGGTTATTATACCCTTGGGGCAACATATAGGTGCGCCGGCACAGGCTGTGGTAAAGAAAGGCGACCAGGTGAAGGCAGGAACCCTGCTGGGTGAATCCGGCGGTTTTGTTTCCGCCAATATTCATTCATCCGTCTCCGGCAAAGTAAACAAGATAGATAATGCTGTGGATGCAAGCGGCTACAAACGTCCTGCCATCTACATAGATGCAGAAGGCGACGAATGGGAGGACACCATCGACCGCAGTGAAACGCTGGTGAGAGAATGTTCCATCTCTTCACAGGAAATTATAGATAAAATAGCCCAGGCCGGCATAGTAGGATTAGGCGGAGCTACCTTTCCCACACAAGTAAAACTGACTCCTCCCGCCGGATTGCGACCGGAAATACTGATCATTAACGGCGTGGAGTGCGAACCCTACCTTACATCCGACCATTCGCTGATGATAGAAAAAGGCGAACAGGTATTAACAGGTGTCACCATTTTGATGAAAGCGATAAGCGTAGAT
Source organism: Tannerellaceae bacterium (assembly GCA_031266215.1). Classification (GTDB taxonomy): domain Bacteria; phylum Bacteroidota; class Bacteroidia; order Bacteroidales; family Tannerellaceae; genus DFXE01. The sequence continues at coordinate 23,717 of JAISBL010000071.1, forward strand.
AAGGCTGTTATCGGTATTGAGAACAACAAACCTGATGCTATCATACATTTAAAGGACCTGGCGAAAAGATATACAGGTATTGAAATCACACCCCTGAAAGTGCAATACCCTCAGGGCGGCGAAAAACAACTGATCGATGCAGTGGTGCGCCGCCAGGTGAAAAGCGGGGCGCTTCCCATATCAGTAGGCGCAGTAGTACATAATGTAGGCACGGCGTATGCGGTATATGAAGCTGTGCAAAAAAACAAACCGCTTATCGAACGGGTAGTAACGGTTACGGGGAAAGGCGTTGCCAACCCTTCCAACTTCATGGTTCGTATAGGTACGCCGGTTCGCGACCTGATTGAAGCTGCCGGCGGCATGTCTGAAAATACGGGAAAGATCATCGGAGGCGGTCCCATGATGGGTAAAGCGCTTACCAGCGCAGACATCCCTGTAACCAAAGGCAGCTCCGGGATATTAGTATTCTCAAAGGAAGAGTCTTTACGGAAACCTGTGCACAACTGCATCCGCTGCGCTAAGTGCGTGCAGGTCTGCCCAATGGGATTGAATCCGACTTTGTTGATGAACGCGACTGAATTTGCCAACTGGGAACTGGCGGAAAAGAACTACATCGTAGATTGCATAGAGTGCGGTTCATGTAGTTTCACATGTCCGGCCTGCCGTCCGCTGCTGGATTATATCCGCTCGGGCAAAGGAAAAGTAATGGGCATCATCCGTGCCAGAAAGTCATAAAACACTTGTAATATGGAAAATAAACTGATTATATCCCCATCGCCACACATCCACGGCGGCGACAGCATAAGCAAAAACATGTATGGAGTACTGATTGCCCTCGTCCCGGTTTTTCTGGTATCTCTTTACTATTTCGGATTGGGAGCGTTGATCGTCACAGCGGTATCAGTGCTCTCATGCGTACTTTTTGAATATCTGATCCAGCGATTCGTCCTGAAAAAAGAACCGTCTGTCGGAGACGGCTCTGCTATACTGACCGGCGTATTGCTGGCATTCAACCTGCCTTCCAACCTGCCGGTATGGATCATTATCATTGGCTCCCTTGCAGCTATAGGCATCGGTAAAATGTCTTTTGGAGGATTAGGGAATAATATTTTCAATCCGGCGCTGGCAGGACGTGTATTCCTGCTCATCTCCTTCCCGGCGCAGATGACTACCTGGCCGCTTCCCGGAAAGCTGCCGATGGACTATATCGACAGCGTAACAGGCGCTACGACGCTTTCCATGATAAACGAAGGCGTCGCCCGGTTACCATCGTTCGCAGACATGCTGCTGGGTAATATGGGAGGCAGTCTGGGAGAAGTCAGCGCCGCAGCTTTGCTCTTAGGCTTTGCTTATTTGCTGGTGCGCAGGATCATAACATGGCATATCCCCGTCGCGATCATTGTAACCGTATTCGCGCTGACAGGCATCATGTACCTGATCGATCCGCTGAGCTACGCCGATCCGGTGGTGCATCTGTTGTCGGGCGGCCTGTTGCTGGGCGCCATCTTTATGGCAACTGATTACGTCACGTCGCCAATGAGCCGGGACGGTATGATTGTTTACGGCGTTGGCATCGGATTACTGACCTCCGTCATACGTTTGTTTGGCTCTTATCCCGAAGGCGTTTCGTTTGCCATCCTTATCATGAATGCACTGACGCCTATAATCAATACATATTTCAAACCTAAACATTTCGGAGGGAGATAAACATGGAAAAATTAAAGTCTACATTACCCAATATGTTCCTCTCACTGATGATCACATGCTCGGCCTCCGGCATCATATTAGCCGGAGCCAGCCTGTATACATCCGGGCCCATCGCCATATCCAAAGCCGCCGCGCTGGAAAAAGCCATCAAAGATGTAACGCCGGAATTTGATAACAACCCGCTGGAGGACTCCTACAAAGGCGTTACTGCCGACGGAGATTCTCTCCTGATATATCCGGCAACCAAAGACGGACTACCCGTAGGCGTTGCAGTAGACAGCTATACCAAAAACGGTTTTAGCGGTGAGATAAAAATAATAGTGGGATTTGACACGGAAGGGACACTGGTAAACTATTCCGTCCTCCAACATGCCGAAACGCCCGGTTTAGGTTCAAAGATGGAGCTGTGGTTTCGCACCGACAAGAATAAGCAAAGTGTTATAGGACGCTCACTGGCTAACGGAAACCTGTCGGTAACGAAAGACGGCGGAGACGTTGACGCTATCACGGCGTCAACCATTACCAGCCGGGCTTTCCTGAACGCCGTCAACCGGGCATACAGCGCCTATAAGGGAACAGATTCCACTACCGGAGCTACAATAAAGAAAGGAGATAACGATGAATAACATAAAGATACTGTTAAACGGCATAATCAGGGAAAACCCCATTTTCGTCTTACTGTTAGGCATGTGCCCTACGCTGGGCACAACCTCCTCGGCCATAAACGGGATGGGCATGGGGCTTGCCACCACCTTTGTGCTGACCTGTACAAATATGGCGATCTCAGCTTTGAAAAACCTTATACCAAATGCGGTGCGCATACCTGCTTATGTGGTTATCATTGCAACTTTCGTTACACCTCTGCAGATGTTCATAGAAGCCTTCCTGCCGTCGTTATACCAAAGCCTGGGATTGTTCATACCCCTGATTGTGGTTAACTGCATCGTTCTGGGTCGCGCCGAAGCCTTTGCAGGCAAACACGGTGTGGTTCCGTCGGGGTTTGACGGACTGGGGACCGGACTGGGGTTCACCCTTGCTCTGACACTGCTGGGCGCTACGCGCGAACTGCTTGGGTCCGGAAAAGTTTTCAACCTTACTTTTATGCCTGAAGAATACGGTTCGCTTATCTTTGTGCTGGCTCCCGGAGCGTTTATAGCCCTGGGTTTCCTGATTGCTATTATAAACAAGGTTCGTAAAGTCTGATAACACACATAAGAGATGGAATATATACTAATATTTATAGCAGCCGTATTTGTCAATAACATTGTATTATCACAATTCCTCGGGATATGTCCCTTCCTGGGGGTATCCAGGAAGGTAGAGACGGCCGGAGGCATGAGCGCCGCCGTCACTTTTGTGCTCACCATTGCCACTATCGTAACATTCATTGTGCAGAAATACGTTCTTGACGCTTTTGGATTAGGCTTCATGCAAACAATTACTTTCATACTGATCATAGCATCTCTGGTGCAGATGCTTGAAATCATATTAAAGAAAGTATCCCCGGCCTTATACCAGGCTCTGGGCGTATACCTGCCGCTGATAACTACCAACTGTTGCGTACTGGGTGTCGCTATAATGGTTATTCAGAAGGATTACAACTTATTGCAGGCCGTTGTGTACGCCATATCAACAGCCATTGGGTTTTCACTCGCACTGACAATCTTTGCCGGCATACGTGAGCAACTGTCCGTTACGCACGTGCCGGAGGGAATGAAAGGAACGCCGATTGCACTCATCACCGCCGGATTACTCGCGATGGCCTTCATGGGTTTTTCCGGTATCGTATAAAAACACAATTATCATGAACAAAAAGATCTTAGTAACAGGTGGAACCGGATATATCGGTTCGCACACAGTAGTAGAACTGCAAACCGCCGGATACGAAGTAGTCATCGTAGACAACCTCTCCAATTCCAGCGAAGACGTTATCGATGGCATAGAAAAGATAACGCATATACGTCCTGACTTTGTAAAGCTGGACTGTAACGACAAGGAACGCCTGAGCGCACTATTCCGCAATCACGCCGGCATACGCGGGATAATACACTTCGCCGCAAGTAAAGCCGTTGGCGAATCGGTACACAAACCGCTGGAGTATTACCGTAACAACATCGTAACCCTTCTCAATCTTCTGGACCTGATGCCGGAATATAAGGCAGATGGTATTGTTTTCTCTTCCTCCTGCACTGTTTACGGTCAGCCCGATGTCCTTCCCGTGACCGAAGACGCACCGGTGAAGCCGGCGCTTTCGCCCTACGGAAACACCAAACAGATAGACGAAGAAATCCTTCGCGACGCCATTCATGCCGGACTGCCGTTCAAGAGCATAATACTGAGGTATTTCAATCCGATAGGGGCGCATCCGAGCGCCGAAATAGGCGAACTGCCAAACGGCGTGCCGCAGAACCTGGTTCCCTTTGTGACGCAGACCGCTATGGGCATACGTGGCGAACTTAGCGTATTCGGTAACGACTACGACACCCCCGACGGTTCCTGCATACGCGACTATATCAACGTAACAGACCTGGCCAGGGCCCATGTCATCGCTATGGATCGAATGCTGGAAAACAAATCGGAAGCCCCCCTGGAGATATTCAACCTCGGCACAGGGCGCGGAGTATCGGTATTGGAACTTATCAATGCCTTTGAAAGCGCTACCGGTGTGAAAGTGCCCTACAGGATAGTCGGACGGCGCGAAGGCGATATAGAAAAAGTATGGGCCAACCCCCGGCATGCAAACCAGACGCTGGGATGGACGGCCGCAGAAACGATGGAAGACACGCTCCTGTCTGCCTGGAAGTGGCAGAAGAAACTCCGCGAACGCAACATACAGTAACACCGGCAATACATTGGCAGGAAACAATAAGCAACTACCCGTACTGGAGGGCGTGGAAGTCAGCGGAGTGGCGGCGGAAGGGAAAGCGATAGCACGTGTTGGCGACCGCGTCATTTTCATCCCATACGCAGCTCCCGGAGACGTGGCGGATATTCAGTTGACAAGAAAGAAGAACAACTATGCCGAAGGCAAAGCCATACGCTTCCATAAATACTCTCCGCTACGGGTAGAACCTTTTTGCCGCCACTTCGGCACATGCGGAGGATGCAAATGGCAGCACCTCGGATACGAAGAACAATTGAAGTATAAGCAGCAGCAGGTGACCGACAGCCTCACACGTATCGGTAAACTTCCCATGCCTGAGGAAATACTCCCGATCCTGGGCTCCGGGCAAACCCAATACTACCGCAACAAACTTGAATTTACCTTCTCCAATAAAAAGTGGCTGACAGAAGAGCAGATACGATCGCAGGAACACTTTGAAGACATGGACGGACTGGGATTTCACATCCCCGGCATGTTCGACAAAGTGCTCGACATCGACACCTGCTACCTCCAGGCAGATATATCAAACCGTATACGCCGGTGCGTAAGAGAATACTGCCTCTCCAACCACTATACCTTCTTTGACCTCCGGAAGCAGGAAGGACTTATGCGCACGCTCATCATACGCACCTCGCCGACGACAGGAGAGGTGATGCTGATAGTTGTCTTCTTCTACGAAGACAAAGCCAGGCGTGAAGCCCTCCTTTCGCACCTGTCCGCCACCTTCCCTGAAATAACATCGCTGCTGTACATCATAAACGATAAATGCAACGACACCATCACCGACCGGCAGGTGAACCTCTTCAGCGGCAAAGACCATATCATAGAAGAAATGGAAGGACTGCGCTTCACCGTCGGGCCAAAGTCATTCTACCAGACAAACAGTCTTCAGGCATATGAGCTATACAAAACGGTGCGGAGCTTCGCCGGTCTCACTGGAAATGAGTCGGTATACGACCTGTACACTGGAGCCGGCACGATAGCCGGCTTTATATCAGCACGGGCGCGTAAGGTCACCGGCATCGAGTATGTAACCGAAGCCATTGAAGACGCCCGCCTGAACACCCGCCTGAACGGTATCACCAACACGGACTTCTTCGCCGGAGACATGAAAGACATCCTGACTGCCGATTTCATCCTCAGCCACGGGCGCCCGGACGTGATCATCACCGACCCGCCCCGCCAGGGAATGCACCCGGGCGTCATCAGCGCCATAATGAACGCCATGCCCCGGCGCATCGTATACGTAAGCTGCAATCCGGCCACCCAGGCCAGAGACCTCAGCCTGCTGCACCCAGGCTACACCCTGCGTAAGGTACAGCCCGTGGATATGTTTCCACACACACACCACGTAGAAAACGTAGCCCTCCTTACGAAAAATGAAGAAGACTGACACCTGCGCCCTCCTGCTCTGCCTGCTCCCGGTAATCATGTGCGCAGGAGGATGCCGGGCCGGGGAAAAGCCGCACGGGGGAGATAACGAGCGCGTGGCCGCAGACTTCCCACAGATCATGGAGAAGGGGTATCTGACGGCAGTAACCCTGTACAGTTCGACATCATATTTCCTTTACCGTACAGAACCAATGGGTTATGAGTATGAACTGATAAATGATTTCGCCGCCTCCCACGGCCTTAAGCTAATCATAAAGGTTGCCGAAGACAGTTCGCACCTTATTGAGATGCTGCAAAACGGCGAGGCGGACGTTGTGGCGTACCCCATCGTCTACAACCAGGAACTGAAGCGCGAAGTCGCCTATTGCGGACGCCTGAGTACATCGACCCAGACGCTTGTCCAGCCTGCAGGTGATGGCGTAAAGCCGCTCACCGACGTGACCCAGCTGATCGGTAAAGACGTATACGTCGGGCGCGGAACTCCTTACTACGACCGCCTGGTCAACCTGGACAAGGAGCTCGGAGGCGGTATCCGCATCCATGAAGCAGAGGGCGACACCGGCGTTGAAGACCTTATAGAGATGGTCTCGGCCCGCAAAATACCCTACACCGTAAGCGACGACAGGACTGCGAGGCTGAACCGGACCTATTACCGCAATCTGGACGTAAGTCTGGATATCAGCTTCCGCCAGCGCTCCTCATGGGTAGTACGCAGGAACTCGCCCCGGTTGTCGGCCGCCATCAACCGCTGGGCTTCGGGCAGGGCTGCCGACGATTCTTTCAAAGCCTCTGCAAAACGGTACTTCGTCATGAGCAAAAAGATACTCGAACTAAGTATGCCTGAGATAAAGAAAGGACATATATCACCCTATGACTCACTGTTCAGGCAGCACGCCGCCACGCTGGGATGGGACTGGCGCCTGCTGGCCGCCCTGGCCTATCAGGAATCGCACTTCAGGAACACCGTAACCTCATGGGCCGGCGCCAGTGGAGTGATGGGCATAATGCCTTCCACGGCCCGGACGCTCAGAATACCCATCGACCACCTAACCGACCCGGAGGTAAACATACGCGCCGGCGTAGAAGTTCTCCGCCTCTTTCGCGAAGGACTGAGCGAGATAACCGACACGACGGAGCTGGTCCGCTTCACACTCGCCGCCTACAATGCCGGTATCGGGCACGTATACGACGCCCGCCGCCTGGCCGCGAAGTACGGCAAAGACCCCTCCGTATGGAACAACAACGTAGACAGCTTTATATTACTCAAACAGGAACCTGCCTTCTACAACGACGCCTCCTGCCGTTACGGCTACCTTCGCGGCCGCGAGACCTTCAACTATGTAAGGGAAATCCTCGGACGCTACGAATATTACTGCCGGCAGACTCAACAGTCACCTTCCATATAACCTGACGTACCCGCGGATAGTGATCCGGTACACATGCGGATAGTGATCCGGCATACACGCGGATAGTGATCCGGCACACACGCGGATAGTGATCCGGCGCACTCGCGGATAGTGATCCGCTATACCTTTACCCCAAAACCCGGTATATGGTGAGGCGACGGTGGCATTGCCCTCTGCACGGGAGGGTGTGATGAGTAAGAGAAAAGCATAAAGGAGGAATGCACGGTCATGAAAAATTGTACTACATTTGCCGGCATGCATGAATTATCTATCGCGCAAAGCATAGTGGAACTTGCAGAAGAGCAGGCGGCCAAACGCCGGGCTTCAGGCGTTGAAGAGGTGGAGATAGAGATCGGACGCCTGGCCGGGGTAGAGTCTCAGACACTAAGGTTCGCCCTTCAGAGCGCAGTAAAGAACACGATGCTGGAAAAAGCGCATATCGTCTGCCATGATATTGACGGCGAAGGACGGTGCGGCGATTGCGACGCCACTTTCGCCATGCCGGAACTCTTCACACCATGCCCCCGGTGCGGGTCATACGCCGTCAGACTGATAAGAGGAAAAGAACTCCGCCTGAAATCAATTATTATCAATAAATAAATGTTTATGTGTTACGATCACGACCATCACTATGATGAACAAGCCGCTATCGCGGTAGAACAGGATATTTTGCAACGGAACAACCTCCTGGCCGAACGCAACAGGGGATACTTTGAAGCAAAGCGTATATTGGCGCTGAACCTGATGAGCTCGCCCGGTTCGGGCAAAACCTCTCTGCTGGAGGAGACAATACGCCGGCTGAAAGACCGCCTGGATATATATGTGATCGAGGGCGACCAGCAAACCTCGAACGACGCCAACCGTATAGCCGCCCTTTCGGTCCCGGCCTTTCAGGTAAACACCGGGATGGGCTGCCATCTTGAGGCAGGAATGGTGAACCATGCCGTCAGACATCTGGAACCTTCAACAGGTGCGCTGCTGTTTATCGAGAACGTCGGGAACCTGGTCTGCCCCGCAATGTTTGACCTGGGTGAGGCAAAGAAAGTGGTTATTGTCAGTACAACCGAGGGCGACGACAAACCGCTTAAATACCCCAACATCTTCAGTGAAGCCGATGTATGCGTTATCAACAAGACCGATCTGCTCCCTTATCTCGGTGGGTTTGACATGCGCACACTGCGGGATAACATCTTAAAGGTCAATCCACGCACTCACGTCTTTGAGCTGTCGGCCGCAAAAGGCGACGGTATGGACGCCTGGTGCGGGTGGCTGCTTAAAAACCTGCCGGTATCCGCCGGCGGTAATGCCTGACATAATTTAAATTGCAATATATGATAAACCGAGAATTAATTAATCCGCAAAGTATAGTTGTAGTCGGTGGCTCCAACAATGTACACAAGCCCGGCGGACGTACAGTGAGAAACCTGCTGGACGGTAAATACAAAGGGGAGCTCTATGTAGTGAACGCCAGGGAAACGGAAGTGCAGGGACTGAAGTCCTACCAAAACGCCGGCGACATTCCGGAAACGGAGCTTGCCATCATCTCCATACCGGGGCCGTCGTGCCCCGAAGTGATCGAAGTGCTTGCAAAAGAAAAAAAGGTTAAAGCCTTCATTGTCGTCTCTGCCGGCTTCGGGGAAGAATCAGCGGAAGGCGGCCTGCTGGAAGACAGGATACTGCAAAGCGTCAATGAGGCCGGCGCCACAATGATAGGGCCCAACTGCATCGGGATGATGAATATGAACTACCACGGCGTCTTTACCCAGCCGATCCCGGAGTTTCATCCCGAAGGCGTAGACTTTATATCAAGCTCCGGAGGGACGGCGCTCTTCATCATAGAGTCGGCCCTTACCAAGGGGCTTCGCTTCTCTTCGGTATGGACGGTAGGTAATTCCAAACAGGTAGGGGTAGAAGATGTGCTTGAATATATGGATCATAATTTTGATCCCCTGCTTGACTCAAAGATCAAGATGCTGTACGTGGAAAGCGTGAAGAATCCCGACAAGCTGCTGTTCCACGCCTCCTCGCTTATCCGTAAGGGATGTCGCATAGCGGCCATCAAGGCCGGCAGCACCGAGTCGGGCAAACGCGCCGCATCGTCGCATACCGGGGCCATAGCAAGCTCAGACTCTGCCGTGGAAGCCCTGTTCCGCAAGGCCGGTATTGTGAGGTGTTTCAGCCGCGAGGAGTTGACGACCGTGGCGTGCATCTTCACCCTGAAGGAGATAAAAGGGAGGAACTGCGCCATAGTGACCCATGCCGGAGGGCCTGCCGTGATGCTGGCCGACGCCTTGTCCAAGGGCCGTATGAATGTGCCGAAACTGGAGGGCCCGATGGCAGACGAACTTAAGTCCAGACTATATCCCGGCTCAGCCGTGGGCAACCCCATTGACATCATCGGGACGGGAACGCCGGAGCATCTGGCCACAGCTATTGATTACTGCGAACAGAATTTTGAAGAGATAGACCTGATGATGGTTATCTTCGGCAGTCCCGGACTGGTGAAGCTGTATGATACTTACGAAGTGCTTCATAAGAAGATGGAAGAATGTAAAAAGCCCATCTTCCCCGTCCTGCCATCCATTGTCACAGCCGGCCCGGAGGTTAAGAGCTTCATAAAAAAAGGGCACGTTAACTTCTCAGACGAGGTGACGCTTGGCACAGCCATCTCACGCGTGATCAACACTCCCAGACCTGCCGGTATGGATTTGCAGCTCTATGGTGTGAACATACCTGAAATACGCCGTATGCTGGAATCTATGACCGATGGCTATTTATCGCCTGAAGACGTGCGAAGGATACTGAAAACCGCACAGATACCGCTCGTGGAAGAGCTCGTGACAACCGACAGGCAGGAACTGGCGGCTTTCGCCCGGAAAGTGAAATACCCGGTAGTGATAAAGGTGGTAGGTCCGGTACACAAGAGTGATATAGGCGGCGTGGCGCTCAATATACGCGGCGAAGAGCACCTGATGTTTGAATACGAAAGGATGATGAAGCTGCCGGAAGTTGTTGCCGTCATGATACAACCCATGCTGAAAGGACAGGAACTGTTCCTTGGCGCCAAGTACGAAGACCGCTTCGGGCACATTGTCCTGTGCGGCCTGGGCGGTATATTCGTGGAAGTGCTTCAGGATGTGTCTTACGGACTGGCGCCGCTCTCGTACGACGAGACATTTTCAATGATCCGCTCCCTTCGCGGCTACCCGATAATTAAAGGAACCAGGGGGCAGAAAGGAATAGACGAACAACAGTACGCCGACATCATTGTACGTCTCTCTACTCTGCTGCGTATCTCGCCGGAAATCAAAGAGATTGATATAAATCCGCTACTGGCCACCGACCGTGGTCTGTTTGCCGTAGACGCACGAATCAGGATTGAAAAATAGTACTATATTTGCGGCACATAAATCAAAAGAAATCATGGCAGAAAAAGAAGAATTGCAGTATGATGAGGAAGAATCGGTAAAGTTCATCCGTAACTATCTTCCTCTGGAGTTAAAAGAAAAGTTCAGTGACGACGATATTCTCTATTTATTAGATCTGGCAGAAGAGTTTTACGAGTCCAAAGGAGAGATAGACTCCCTGGAAGAAGACGATGAGAATGAACTGGTAGAGTACGTCATTAAAAACGCAAAAGAAGACGGAGTAGGCTCATTCGATGCCGGCGATATTCTTCACATTCTGGACGGCGACCTTGAATATTGCCAGTCCATCAACCTCTTTGATTAAACTCCGTTTCCCGGACATATTATATCGTTTTAAATAAAAATAAGTATTATGAGAATTTTAAGATTATCAGGTATTATGCTGCTTTGCATGACCGTACTGCTATCAGGATGCGGCGTGAGTAACACAATCAAAGGTACAGGTATTGGCGTGGGCGCCGGTGCCGCCGCCGGCGCCGGTATTGGCGCTATTGCGGGTAACACGGCGCTGGGCGCTGTTATTGGCGCTGCCGTAGGAGGAACGGCCGGCGCATTGATAGGTAAAAAGATGGATAAGCAAAAGAAAGAGCTGGAAGCTGCCGTGCCTGACGCTACGATAGAAAGCGTAAACAATGGCGAGGCGCTGAAGGTCACGTTTGATTCGGGCATCTTGTTTGCCACCAACTCAAGCTCCGTGAGCGACGCTTCCAGGAACGCACTCCGTAACTTCTCAGTCAGCCTTAGGGGTAATCCTGACACTTACATAAAAATCGTAGGCCATACCGATAATACGGGCAGGGTGGATTATAATCAGACTTTATCGGAAAAACGTGCCCAGAGCGTATACGATTATTTACTGAACCAGGGAGTGGTAAATGACAGGATGGCCTATGAAGGAAAAGGTATTCATGAGCCGGTTGCCAACAACAGTACGGTTGAAGGTCGCGCCTTGAACCGCCGTGTGGAAATACTGATCATGGCTAACGAAAAGATGATCATGGAAGCCCGCCAGGGAACGCTACGCTGACACGGCATTAGATCGTCCTTATATTATTGTATCGTTTTATCCTTTGTATTGTCTTTTGAATTTAACTGTATTGTTATATAATGATCATTGCCGGTTGACGCTGATTTGTTTTACATATTGTAATTATGTTCATATTGCTTCATCCTGATATGTATTGTTTATCATAACGGATTGCCGCCTTACAGATCATTGTTTTTATATGGTTTATCATCTTGAAAACAGGCATATATAAAATGGAAAGGGAAACAACACCGTATTGTTTCCCTTTCTGATTTTCATTTGTTTTATTATTTAAGCTCCTTTATCCGTATATCACGAAACCTGACCGGCGACCCGTGTCCGAGGAAACCTATATGCCCTTTCTTATTGAAAAGTCCGGGATGCTCACGTTTATCCGGCGTCCCGTTTTTTGTAGCCTCGCGGATATTCCCGTCGAGTATCACTTCGCCATTCAAAGTTACCCTGATGTGGTCGCCGTCGGCAATTACTTCCTGGGTGTTCCATTCGCCGGCAGGTTTGAGATAACCTCTCTTTGCCGGCAGTATTCCATACACTGAACCATGATACTGATAGGGCCTCTGGTTTTTATAAGCAGGATGTTCATTGTCTAATATCTGCAATTCCATTCCGACATAGGCCGCATCGCCTTCTTTAGGCGTACGGATGCCCAGGCCATTGTTAGCAGCCGGGGTCAGCTGAAAATCAAAGCGGAGGACAAAGTTAGCGTACTCGTCCTTTGAATACAGGTTCCCGCCGGAGCCTTTGCCCGGTGTCAGTGTGATAGCGCCGCCCTGCAGGGTATAATCTATGGTATTACCTGTCCACTCAGACATATTCGTTCCGTCGAACAGTACCTTATACCCCTCTTTCTTTTCCTCATCGGAAAGGACGAACGGTTCCGTGCGATCCGGTTTCAACTCTTCTTTTGACAGCTCTTCCAGATGTTTCCTTATGTTTTCACGCTGGTAATCGGCATCCGGATTATCTAATACCGCTGATACCTTATTTAATAGCTCCCTAACTTCGGCGCCCGTGTAAGACGTATTGTTTAACGCGATATTCATAACGGCACTGGAGGCAGCCTGCTGTACGGGCTTATCATCCAGGAAGCCTCCGGCGTACAGTAGCGCCCGGAATGAGCCGGTTCTTCCTATTTGTCTGAGGATCGTATTAGTCTGTTCATTGGTACGGGCTATCTCCATTGCCTTGCGAAGGTTCAGGTAGCGACTTTCGCCGGTAAGGGCCGCATTTGTGGATACAGACCTCACATAGGCGGTAAGAGCGCGGTCAAAATAGGCCGATGCAGAGGCGTCTACGCATATAGTGTACAATTCATCCGCCGACTCCGCGCCCTTCCACGCCAGCAAAGCTTCAAAAGCCGCCTCCCTGGATGCGCCGCTGCCTTGCCGGAAGCCGGTTACAATAGTCGTCAGTGCATTCCTGTCGCCTGTCGCCGACAGCACTACATAATATAAATGCCTGGCGCTTTCTTCCGCCTGTAACATACGTCGCGAAATGACCGGCGCTTGTTCCTTTGCCGGAAGAGAGGACACAGAGGCTATGACAGCCTGCTGCAAAGGGGAAACGGCCGTAGCGTCAGCCGTTTCAAGCATGCCGCATAACAATGTCATGTCTTTTTCGGTCGCTACGTTTTTAAGCGCAGTATAAGCCGCTTTCTTCACTTCGGGTGAACCTGTTTTTATAAGGTCGAGAACCGTATTGATCCGCGTATGGGCCTTGCGCATAGCCAGGATTTCAACGGCGGCGATCTTCCCTGCGTCCGGAGCGCTGGAAATGACGCGGGCTACGTCGGGCACCACATCTCCCCTGAAAGCAATCAGCGCGTTGCGTCCCAGTGAAATATCATGTGCTTCTGTCCGGGTAAGCAGATTCGCCAGCGATGGAATAAAAGAAGAATCGCCTATCCTGACCAGAGCCCATACGGCAGCCTGCCTGACGGAAGAATCGCCGCTCTTGAGCTGGTCGAGTATCACCTGTCCGGCAGGAAGGTCGAAGCGGATATTGAGAGTTCTGATAAGAGCGCTCTTTTCCGTTATCTGGCTCTCGCGTCCTATCCAGTTCAGTATATCTGCTTTCGCCTCCGGTTTCGCTTTCACCATTGTTTTGAGCAATTCCACGTATACCTCGCGTGAAGCAAAATCAGAGGTGTAGTCCAATGCCGCATTCCGGTATTCGCGGGAAGAATCCTTTAGCGCGGCCTGGACTCGTTTCAGACCTTTTTCTTTCTCCACAGAAAGCAAAATCTGTAAAGCCGCGTTCCGGGTATGTGGCTTCCCTTCCTTTGTAGCCTTTTTGAGCAGTTCTGAAGCCGCTTTTGATGCCTCCTGGGTATCCCCCTGTTTCACTAATTGTTTAAGCAATGCTATGTATGCCTCGTTCGCGCCTGTTTTATCCCAATCAAGATTTACTTTTTCGGCGCCTGAAGATAATTCATTCAATGATGATTTACCTCCGACCTGGCTCAAGGCATAAAATATTGCCTTCTGAGAATCCTCGTCCCGATTTGCAATCATATCTTTCAGGAGGTTTTCTGTATCGGATATATGGGTTTCTCCTAATGCAAATATTACGTCACGCATGGAATTGGGCGTCCCAGACCGTCTTAATAGCGCTGATTTCAAAGCCTGTACAGCTTTCTCCGTGCCTATGGAAGCCAAAGCCCGCGCGGCTGGGTCGCTGAGGCTTTCTTCATTGAGATAACGCGCCAGGGCATCTACGCTCTCATCCTTGCCGATTATTTGCAATTGGCTTATTATGAAAGCTTTCTTTTCGCGCTCATCTACTATGTTCAAAGCTTTAACGTAGGCATTGGATGTAGCCAGGCGAAGGCTCTCATCGCCTTTTCCCGCCGAATAATTTGAAATACCACTCAGGGCGTACTCCACTTTTGAATTGTCTCCCTGCCCGGGAGCATGGAGCATTTTTACCAGTGCCAAAACACCTTCTTCACCTGTTGAAAGCACATCAGCTAATAGTTTGTTATAGTCAGCCTGGTTATTGGCAGGCATTTGAGCTAATACGTCGGCTACGATGGTCGCGACAGTACGGTTCTCCTGTGATTGCAGCGCCGGAATGTTTACCAACAGAAAAAGTAATGAAATCAGTGCATATATTCTTTTCATAACTGTTATGTATTTACTGTTTGTCTGACTATATATTCCATGGAGAACGCATTGGCTGCCACAGGAGGCGGTTAGCCTCTTCGTCATTGATGAACTCAAGTTTCACAGGGTCAAACTGAAGTGTCCGGTTCAGGCGCAATGCCACTGCTCCCATATTTACAATTGTAGCAGAGCGAAATCCGCTACGTTCATTCAGAGCGAAGGGTTGACGTGTTTTTACCGATTCGATAAAGTCGGACACCTGTGGCTCCGGCTCGGGATAATCGGCAAGTTTCTTTTCCCAGCCGGGTATGTCGCACACAAAGTTCTTATACACATTCCCGTTAGGCCCGGATATATATGGCGTTTGGGGGTCGCCGTAATCGCCTCCCCAAAGGATAATCCGGCAACCATCGCCGTATGTATACGTAATAGATCTCCATGTTCCCACTGCGTCGGGATGTTGCTGTGGAGCATCCACTTCCACTTTTATAGGACTTGTATGGTCTTTTCCCAGGAAATACTGTACCGGGTCTATATAATGTTGCCCCATATCGCCGAGACCTCCCCCGTCGTAATCCCAATAGCCCCGGAATGTCTGGTGTGTGCGGTGCAGGTTATATGGCTTATAAGGGGCGGGGCCTAACCAGAGGTCGTAATCCAATCCTGCCGGGATAGTTTGTGGTTCCAGGTATTCCTTTCCTACCCAATAAAACTTCCAGTCAAAACCGGTATGCTTGCTGATGGTCACAGTCAGTGGCCAGCCAAGAAGTCCGCTTTGCACTAATTTCTTCAGTGGTTTCACCGGCGTTCCTAATCCGTAGAACGTATCTGTGAAGCGAAACCATGTGTTCAACCTGAACATGCGCCCGTACTGCCTGACTGCTTCCATAACTCGCCTGCCTTCTCCAATGGTGCGTGTCATCGGCTTTTCGCACCATATATCTTTCCCGGCTTTAGCGGCTTCTACCGACATAATCCCATGCCAATGCGGCGGCGTGGCAATGTGAACAATATCAACGTTAGGATCTGATATGAGTTCGCGGAAGTCATGATAGGCGGCAATCTTGTCCGCCACCAGTTTCTGACCCAATTCAAGATGGCTTTTGTCTACGTCGCACACGGCTACCAGGCGTGTGCCTGCATAGTTGAGATGGCTTCGTCCCATCTCTCCGGTTCCAATAATACCTTTTGTCAATTGGTCGCTTGGGGCTATGAAGCCTTTTCCCAAAACGTGCCGCGGAACAATCGTCAGTACCGTCATTCCGCCCAAAGTTTTTAAAAAGTTACGTCTGTTTGTTATCATGATATAGATGTAATAAAATAGTTTTAAAGTTAAGCTACACAGAAAATATATCGTGGTTGTGTCTTTCACTCCTTGCCGGGGAAGTATATGAGACCTTTACAAGAAGCCGGTGTGTGCTGAGATAAGCTATACCTGCCGCGGTTATAACTCATTTTTCATAGCGATTAGTCTAATTCAAAGCTTTTCTGTCCTATCAGATTACCATCCGCAAAGATGTCTACCCTATAAGTGCCCGGTGACAAGAACTCTTCTATATCCCAATACATCGTAACCGCCAGTTCTTCGCCGTCATATTCCACCAATCGTTTCATGGAATAGTTAATCTCCCTGCCTTCAAACATAAATACGTTTGCACGGCTTTTTACCAGAATGTCATCATCCGGCTTTTTCAGTCGTACATAAATGGTCTTTTCCCCGACTGGAGCCGTTATATTTCTGACAATGCGAAAATTAACGACAAACTGTTCCATCTGTTTGATTCGCTTAGCCTCTTTCCCCCGTGCATTCAGAGGTGTTACGGTAATCCCGGTTGCGTCCAGCCGGCTTGCCAGCGTAACCCGTTCAGTTTGTTTCTCAAGTTCTTTGGTTAGCTCAGCGGCTGTATTTGAAACCTGACGATAGCGTTGCACTGCCTGGTTTTTTTCTTTTGTTAATTGTTCATTTGCCTGGTTTAGCGAGTCTATTTGGATGACATAATTACGCATAATCTTCCGCAATGTCTCCAATTCTTTCTTCAATTCATTAATGCGTCGTGCATTGGTAGCTTTTATAGTTTTCAATTCTTCCATCAGACGCTGCACCTTAGCCTGCTCCGTACTCAGCAAAGCTACCAGGGAATCGTTACTGACACTGAATCTATATCCTTCATACTGAATAGAAAGTTCGTTAAATTCATCTGCCAGCGATTCTTTTTCCAAGTCAAATGTTTCGACAAGATTTGTCATTTGCTGCTTCTGATAATAAATGTAATATACTGTTCCGGCTACTATCAGAATCAAAACAACAACAACTATTATAAGTAGCGAAAGTCTGTTGATTTCCTTATTCTCTTTTTTCTCCACGCTCATCATAAATTATGTCTAATGGTGGGCAAAGGTAATGCTAAATACCATTTTACCAGATGCTATTTGATTATATTTATGTATTTAAGTTGCCATTAACATATTGATATACCAATCTCATCTATCTTTTTGAATTATCGCTCGTTACCAAAAAAGATTAACTTTGTATCTTACTTTAATAAGATACTTTTATGTATGAGAAAATAGTCATTCTTGACTTCGGGTCGCAGACGACTCAATTGATAGGGCGAAGAATCAGAGAGCTAAACACTTACTGTGAGATCGTCCCTTTTAACAAATTCCCGCATGATACTGCCGGAATTAAAGGTGTAATACTCTCAGGAAGCCCTTATTCGGTGTATGATAGCGGAGCTTTCAAGGTTGACCTGACAGGTATAAGGGGGAAATATCCTGTACTGGGAATATGTTATGGCGCTCAATATATGGCATATACTTCCAATGGGAGCGTTGAGCCGGCTGATTCCCGCGAATATGGAAGGGCGTACCTTTCTGTCGTTGACAATAGTAGTCCTCTGTTAAAGCAGGTGAATGCAGGCACACAGGTGTGGATGTCACACGGCGACACGATTACACACTTGCCCCCATCGTTCCGGATTATCGCAAGCACAGAGAATGTGAAAGCTGCCGCCTATCAGGTAAAAGATGAGCAAACTTTCGGTGTGCAGTTTCACCCCGAGGTGTTTCATACTACTGACGGGATGCTGTTGTTGGATAATTTCCTGAACATATGCGGGTGCAGGAAAGACTGGACGACAGCCTCTTTTATCGAATCGACAGTAGCAGAACTGAAAAAACAATTGAAAGACGATAAGGTAATCCTTGCCCTTTCAGGCGGGGTGGACTCTTCAGTAACAGCCGTACTGCTCAATAGAGCCATAGGCAATAACCTGATTTGCATTTTTGTAAATCACGGCCTGCTGCGTAAAAATGAGTTTGAGAATGTGCTAAAAGACTATGAACATTTGGGTTTGAATGTAACAGGAATAGACGCCAGTGCAAAGTTTTACAGGGAACTGAAAGGAGTTACAGACCCGGAACAGAAACGCAAAATTATAGGGAAAGGCTTTATTGACGTATTCGATGAAGAAGCGCAGAAATTAAAAAATATCAAATGGCTGGGGCAGGGAACGATATACCCTGACGTTATCGAGTCATTGTCAATAACCGGCACTGTTATAAAGAGCCACCACAATGTAGGCGGACTGCCTGAAAAGATGCACCTGAAGCTTGTTGAGCCGCTTCGCCTCCTGTTCAAAGACGAAGTACGCCGTGTAGGAAAAGAATTAGGGATAACGCCTGATCTTATCAAACGCCATCCTTTTCCCGGGCCGGGACTGGGAATCCGTATACTGGGCGACGTTACGCCTGAGAAAGTTCATATCCTGCAGGAAGCAGACCATATATATATGTCGCTGATGCATGAATGGGGACTGTATGACTCTATATGGCAGGCCGGAGCTATCCTTCTGCCTGTACAATCGGTTGGTGTAATGGGTGACGACCGTACGTATGAGAACACCATAGCCCTGCGCGCCGTTACGTCTACGGATGCCATGACTGCCGACTGGGCGCAATTACCTTATGGTTTCCTATCTAAAGTGTCGAACGAAATAATAAACAAAGTAAAAGGAGTTAATCGTGTAGTATATGATATAAGTTCCAAGCCTCCGGCGACTATAGAGTGGGAGTAAATGCGATCCGTATGAAAGGCGGTAAATATCTGATTTTTCCATTGAAATGATTCTTAATCCATAAAAATGTGATCTTATGAAATTGCGTGGTTTTTTGTTTTTCCTCACGCTTACAGTAAGCCTTCAGGGAGCGTATGCACAGACGTTCACCGTTGGTGATTTTATGTTTATTATAGACTCTTACGATGGCAGTATCAGTGTTTATGCTTTATATGATGCCATAAGTGGAGATATAACTATACCTTCCAGTGTAGAGTATGGCGAGACGACACATGAAGTGACAGCGATTGGGGTCGATGCTTTTGAGGGATGTCGCAATTTAACTTCTGTGATTATTCCAAATTCGGTGACAAATATCCGGGCGGACGCTTTTCGAAATTGCAACAGATTAACTTCTGTGACAATTCCTAATTCTGTGACAAAGATTAAGAGGATTACTTTTGCCAGTTGCAGGAGCTTAGCTTCTGTGACGATACCCAATTCGGTGGCAACGATTGAGGGTCTTGCTTTTGCTAATTGCACCAGCTTAGCTTCTGTGACGATACCCAATTCGGTGACAAAGATTGAAGGTTTTGCTTTTGTCAATTGCCATGGACTAAAAGATGTAACTGTTTCATGGAATATGCCCTTGTCGTTATGGGAAGATAACAGTCCATTCAATGAAATTACTCTTTCCAGGGTTACGCTCCATGTCCCTGACGGGACGGAAAATTTCTATGGTGTAGCTCCGGTATGGAAGGAGTTCAGGGTGGCTACTTCCGTGGGCAATGAGCGTGTAGAACCTATTGCTACCCTTAACGCGTGGACGACGGATGGTATAGTGCACATCGCTGGTCTCCGTACAGGTGAAGCTTTTGTTATTTATAATATGCAAGGGCAACTTATCTATAAAGGCATAGCTCGGACTGACGAAGAAGAAGTGCCCTTAGGCAGTACATCCGGTGTTTATATCCTTGCAGCAAGTAAAAGACAGATCAAGTTTTACCTCTAATCTATGGTCATATTTATTGGTGTGTCAAAAGGTACATTTTCTTTTTTTGCAATCGAGTAGAAAGAAAATGAAGTAGTTTTTCTTCCTACTTTCATTTTCCTCCTCTCGCAACTCCCCATACGGAGCAACGTAAAAAAACAGCCTTTTTCTAATGAATACAGCAAAAATAATTACTAAATGCCTGATTTACAGTAAGAGATAAACAAAGTGTTAAAAAGCCGTTAAGGAATATAGGGGGGGCAATCAGTACTATTTAGTCGCACCTGAAGAATTAGCTTTATTTACGACTAGATGTTATGCGACCTGGAAACTAAAATTTATCCTGTAAGTAAAAACTCTATCAATCCATTTTTCCAAGAGCCAGGAAAT
>JAISBL010000077.1 GCA_031266215.1 Tannerellaceae bacterium
CATAATGATTATGTTTTCAATTAGTTAAAAAAATCAGTGTATATAGATTAAAGAGTCCGGCAAAGATAAATATATTATTCAAAAACCGGTAATATTTATACAATTCCCTTTAGGGAACCGGTAATTCCTTAAAGGGAATCGGCAATTCCTTAAAGGGAACCTGCAATTCCTTAAAGGGAATTAATAGTTCCTTAAAGGGAATCAGCAATTCCTTAAAGGGAATTAGTAATTCCTTAAAGGGAATTAGTACTTCCTTAAAGGGAATCGGTAATTCCTTAAAGGGAATTAGTAGTTCCTTAAAGGGAATCGACAATTCCTTAAAGGGAATTAGTAGTTCCTTAAAAGGAATCGGCAATTCCTTAAAGGGAATTAGTAGTTCCTTAAACCCAGATCGGTCATTAAAACCGATTGTAAATTCATAAGTCGTTATTATTATCCCGAATCGGTCATTATAGATGGGATAAATCCTTTTTGAGCGGTGCACGGTAATGTCGCCGGGTGAGTATAAAAAGCAATTAACGTCTGTGCGCCCGTGAGACAAACTCACTCCGGCAGTGGGGGCGATCGCCGTTCAGCGGTTGCAACCGGCGGCGCAGGGAGTGTATTCGCCCCGGAAGCGTTTTTCTATGAGGCTGTGAAGGCGGTCTTTGAGTCCGTCCAGGCGTACATTTTCTACTATGTCGGCTGTGAAGGCTATGGAGAGCATCGTCAACGCTTCGGCTTCGGAGATGCCCCGGCTTCGGAGATATAGCAAGGCGTTTTCGTCCAGACGTCCGGTGGTCATTCCGTGCGAGCATTTCACGTCATCTGCATAGATCTCAAGCTGCGGCCTGCTGTACATGCGGGCTTCGGAGGTGGTGCACAGGTTGCGGTTGGTCTGATAAGCTACCGTCTTCTGCGCTCCTTCCTTCACTAGTATGCGGCCGCTGAAGGAGCCTGTGGAACGGCCGTTGAGGATGTTTTTGAACAACTCACTGCTGGTGCAGTTGGCAGCCGCGTGGGTGATGTGGGTATAGGCGTCGGACTGTCGTTCGGCGTCGAGTATGGCCATGCCGCAGAGTGTGGACACGGCATATTCGCCTTCAAGGGTGATATGGTAGTTGTTGCGCGTCAGTCCGTTATTCAGTGTTATGCCGTTCACGAGGACGTTACTGAAGGCGTCCTGCCTTATATAAAGCGAGGAAAAACGGGCGGTACGGGCGTGGCTTTCCTCCAGGTCGTAGTAGTCAAAGTGGGAGCCTTCGCGGGCGAATATCTCTACCACCTGGGTAGAGAGGAAGCTGCGGTTGTCGATGCTATGGTCGCAAACCAACATCTTTGCCTGCGAGCGTGGCTCCATGATGACCAGCAGACGGCGGTTAGCCATCGTGTCTACATCGCTGCGGAAGATATTGACCAATTGTACGGGACGGTCTACGATGACGCCTTCGGGGACGTAGAGTACGAAGCCGTCTTGCGCCAGCAGGGTGTTCAGGGCTATCGTGCCGCCGGCTCCCGATGGGGCGGCCTTGCCGTAATAACGGCCGGCGACGTCGGGGTGCAGTCGGGCAAAGTCTTTCATCCCGCCTGCATATACACCTGCCGGGAGGCTGGAGCCGGAGGGTTGTTCCCGGTCATAAAATGAGTCGTTCACCACGAAATATAGCAGAGTGCTGAGGCGCGGCACATTGCAACGAAAGACTTCGCGCGGGTTTAGCGGTATGCTGATGCGCCGGAGGTTAAGCCCGAAGTCGGGGGCGAAGGCGGCGGGTACGTCCGTGTGCTTATAGTCTTCGTTCTCCGGGGAGGGGAAGCCAAGGCGTTTGAAGTCTTCCAGCGCCTGCAGGCGGGGTCGGTTCATAAAGTCGGGCGAGTGTTGCCTGACGATGTCTTCCGAAGCGGTGAAGAGGTCTATGTATTGCTGTTCGGCATTCATACGTTTATTCTTCGGTTTTGAGCCAGTCGTAGCCCTTTTCTTCAAGCTCGACGGCCAGTTCGGGGCCGGCTGTTCTGATGATACGTCCGCGGTAAAGTACGTGCACTACGTCTGGCCTGATGTATTCCAGCAGCCGTTGGTAGTGTGTGATGACGATAGCGGCGTTCTGCGGCGTCTTGAGCTTGTTCACTCCTCCGGCCACGATACGCAGGGCGTCTATGTCAAGACCACTGTCGGTCTCGTCAAGTATGGCCAGTTTGGGTTCAAGCATGGCCATCTGGAATATCTCGTTACGTTTCTTTTCGCCGCCTGAGAATCCTTCGTTAACGCTACGTCCCGCCAGCTTGTTGTCCAGCTCTACGACGGAGCGTTTTTCGCGCATCAGCTTAAGGAAGACGGCGGCCGGCAGAGGTTCAAGTCCTTTGTGGCGGCGGTGTGCGTTTACGGCTGCACGCATGAAATTTACCATGCTTACTCCGGGTATCTCGACCGGATACTGGAAGCTGAGGAATATTCCCTCGCAACTGCGTTCTTCGGGTGCCAGATCAAGCAGGTTACGGCCTTCAAACGTGACTTCTCCTTCGGTCACTTCAAATGCCGGATTGCCTGCCAGTACGCTGCTCAGAGTGCTCTTGCCCGAGCCGTTAGGCCCCATTATGGCATGCACTTCACCCTTATTGACCGTAAGGTTGATGCCTTTTAATATCTCTTTGCCGTTTACGGCGGCATGTAAGTTCTTTATCTCTAACATAGCTTATCTCTATTGTTTCCTTTTTTTCATCCTACGCTTCCTTCCAGCGATATGGCCAGGAGTTTCTGCGCTTCTACCGCAAACTCCATAGGAAGCTTGTTCATTACTTCTTTTGCGTATCCGTTAACGATCAGTCCTACGGCCTCTTCCGCAGGTATGCCCCGCTGGTGACAGTAAAAGAGTTGTTCCTCGCTTATTTTGCTGGTTGTGGCT
Source organism: Tannerellaceae bacterium (assembly GCA_031266215.1). Taxonomy (GTDB): domain Bacteria; phylum Bacteroidota; class Bacteroidia; order Bacteroidales; family Tannerellaceae; genus DFXE01. The sequence goes on from JAISBL010000077.1 coordinate 2,880, forward strand.
TCGTGTTCAATAATGGCGGTCTCGTTCTGCACGTCGGCATACGGGAAGGTGTGCGCTCCGCAGTCAGACCCCAGCAGCAGGCTGTCGCACTGGCTGTGGTTACGCGCACCTTCGGCGCGGGGGGAGACTTTCACCAGTCCGCGATAGCTGTTCTGGCTGTATCCGGCGGATATGCCTTTGGAGACGATCAGGCTACGGGTATTACGCCCCAGGTGTATCATCTTTGTTCCCGTGTCGGCCTGCTGGCGGTTATTGGTTACGGCTACAGAGTAAAACTCGCCGGAGGAGTCGTCTCCGTACAATATGCAGCTTGGATATTTCCACGTTATGGCTGAACCGGTCTCCACCTGCGTCCATGATATTTTGCTGCCCCGGCCCCTGCAAAGCCCGCGTTTGGTGACGAAGTTATATATACCGCCTTTACCTTCCCGATCTCCCGGATACCAGTTCTGTACGGTAGAGTACTTCACCTCGGCGTGATCCCTGACGACAATCTCCACTATGGCGGCGTGCAGTTGGTTTTCGTCGCGCATGGGAGCGGTGCAGCCTTCGAGGTAGCTGACGTACGATTCGTCGTCGGCCACTATCAGCGTCCGCTCAAACTGTCCGGTGTTGGCGGCATTGATGCGGAAATACGTGCTAAGCTCCATCGGGCAGCGCACTCCTTTGGGTATGTATACGAACGAGCCGTCGGAGAAGACGGCCGAGTTAAGGGCGGCGAAGAAGTTGTCGCGATAGCTAACCACGCTCCCCATGTATTCCTTCACGAGGTCGGGATGGTTTTGCACCGCTTCGCTGAAGGAAGAAAAGATGACGCCTTTCTCGGCCAGGTTCTCTTTGAAGGTAGTCTTGACCGAGACACTGTCCATAACGGCGTCTACGGCCATACCCGTAAGCAGCATCTCACGTTCCTGCAGCGGGATGCCCAGCTTGTCAAATGTCCTGATCAGCTCCGGGTCTACTTCGCCGGGGTTTTGGGGAGTATTTTTATTCCTGGGGGCGGCGTAATAGATTATATCCTGATAGTCGACAGGGGGTATCTGCAGGTGCGCCCAGGTGGGGGCCTCCAGCGTGAGCCAGTGGCGGTAGGCTTTCAGACGGAAGTCGAGAAGCCAGAGAGGTTCCTTTTTTTTAGCGGAGATAAGCCTGACCACGTCTTCGTCAAGGCCTTTATGTATGACTTCTGTGTCAATGTCTGTAACAAAACCATATTTATAATCTCCACTCGTTAATTCATCAATAATTTTATTCTGATCTTGCATAGCAGGCTTTTGTTTGTTTAAAATGAGAACGCCCCTTTATATAAGGCAGGGATAATCATCCTGACAGGGTCGTAAAGGCGCGACTCTATCTTGGATACCTCAGATATGAGCGCCGAGCCGCGGTCTATTATATCTATCATATTGAAGAGCAGACTCAGGAATAGCAGCATTATAAGTAAACCGAAGAATCCTCCGCCTATGTGGTTCAGTATGCTGAGCGGGGTGGCGCCTATAACCCGGTGCAAGACTTCCCCGGCAAGGAGGAACAGCCCTACGATCAGCATAAACCCCAGGATGTAGCTCAGCACCGTTGTTCCCTGCTCGGGGAATCCCCATTCTATTATATGTCCCCGCAGCCAGAGAGCAATTCTGGTGCAGAAGAATATCCCGACGATCAGAGCTATAAGCGAAACAACCTGTTTGATGACCCCATCAAACAGGCCCTTGACAAAACCTATCACCGCCAGACATATCAGAGTGATGTCCAACCAGTTCATATTTGAGCGTTATTTATAATGTTTTCTTGATTTTAATCTCTTCGTAGGCTTCAATGATGTCGCCGATACGTATGTCGTTGTACCCGGCGATATTCAACCCGCATTCATATCCGAAAGCCACTTCCCTCACGTCTTCCTTGAAACGTTTCAGTGAGTCCAGCTCACCAGAGTGTACCACTATGCCGTCACGTATCAGGCGTATCTTATGGTTTCGCCTGATCTTGCCTTCCTTAACCATACAACCGGCAATAGTTCCCACTTTAGCTATTTTGAACACTTCGCGTACTTCTACGAGCGCCGTTATTTCTTCTTTCACTTCGGGAGCGAGCATGCCTTCCATTGCACTTTTCACTTCTTCTATGGCGTTGTAAATAATGGAATACAGTCGTATTTCCACTCCTTCCTTGTCGGCCTGACGGCGGGCCGTTTGCGCCGGACGTACCTGGAAGCCGATGATAATGGCGTTGGAGGCGGCGGCCAGTACAACGTCTGATTCGGAAATCTGACCGACGGCTTTATGTATGACATTTACCTGTATTTCTTTGGTCGAAAGCCGTATCAGCGAATCTGACAGGGCTTCTACCGAGCCGTCTACATCACCTTTAACTATCACGTTCAGTTCCTGGAAGCTGCCGACAGCGATACGGCGGCCTATATCGTCTAACGTAACCCGTTTCTGGGTGCGCAGTCCGAGTTCGCGCTGCAATTGTTCGCGCCGTCCGGCTATCTCCCGCGCCTCCTGGTCGGATTCCAATACGTTAAACGCATCGCCGGCCTGCGGCGCTCCACTCAGACCGAGGATCAGCACCGGTTCGGAGGGGCCGGCTATATCCTTCTTCTGATTTCTCTCGTTGAACATGGCCTTCACACGTCCGTAGTGCGTGCCGGCAAGTACGATGTCTCCTGTTTTCAACGTCCCGTTTTCAATCAACATGGTAGAAACGTATCCGCGCCCCTTGTCTAACGAAGACTCAATGATAGAGCCGGTAGCGCGTATTTTAGGATTGGCTTTCAGGTCCAGCAGGTCTGCTTCAAGCAATACTTTCTCCAGCAGCTCTTCCACGCCGATTCCTTTTTTTGCGGATATTTCCTGGCTTTGGTACTTGCCTCCCCAGTCTTCCACCAGATAGTTCATGTTTGCGAGTTCTTCCTTTATCTTTTCGGGATTGGCATGGGGTTTGTCAATTTTATTGATGGCAAAAACAATGGGTACGCCTGCCGCCGAGGCATGGTTGATAGCTTCCACCGTCTGTGGCATCACGTTGTCGTCTGCGGCTACAATAATGATGGCTATGTCTGTCATCTTCGCTCCACGGGCGCGCATGGCGGTGAAGGCTTCGTGCCCCGGAGTATCCAGGAAGGTTATGCGCCGTCCGGTACGCGGCAGTTTCACGTTGTATGCGCCGATATGCTGGGTGATACCTCCGGCTTCCCCGGCTATGACGTTTGAGTTACGGATGTTGTCAAGCAGCGATGTCTTACCGTGGTCTACGTGCCCCATAACGGTGACGATAGGCGGACGGGTAACCCAGTCGTCTTCGTTGTCGTCTTCGTCTGTTTTGATAGCTTCTACCACTTCTGCGCTGACGTATTCGGTCTTGAAGTCAAACTCTTCGGCTACTATGTTGATGGTTTCTGCGTCTAAGCGCTGGTTGATGGAAACCATTATACCGATGCTCATGCAGGTTGCGATGACCTGCGTCACCGGGATATTCATCATGTTTGCCAGGTCGTTGGCGGTGACAAACTCAGTAAGTTTAAGAATCTTGCTTTCTTCCTCCTCCAGGGCCATCAGCTTATGCTCGCGTTGCAGGGCGGCGTCCCGCTTGTCTCTGCGGTATTTGGCGCCTTTGCTGCTCTTGTTCCCTTTGTTGGTGAGCCGGGCAAGGGTTTCTTTTATCTGCTTCTGTACGTCTTCTTCGCTTACTTCTATTTTCACAGGTTTGCGTAAGCGGTTCTTACGTTCGTCGCGGCGTATCGTCGGCCGGGCATTCATTCCCGGCGTATTATTGATGTCGATCCGGTCTTTTTTGATGCGTTTACGTTTTTTCTTTACGTCTCCTTCTGCTGCTTTTGACGGCATTACCGGCTTTGCCTGTTGCGTGCCGGCAGTTTTTGCGGTTACGTCTTTGGAGGGTTTAACGGGATGGGCAGTCTGCGCCTGTGTTTGTCCCGACCCCTGTGTTTGTCCCTGTTTGTTAAGGTCCGGTTTTTCGCGTTCCCTCCTTTTATCTTTCGATTTCTTTTTAGGGCGGGCGTACTGGCTGATTGACGAGAGGTCTATCTTACCTGTCACTTTGATGCCTGATTCCAGCCTGGATGGGTTCAGCCTGAAAGGAGTCTGGCTTTCATCTCCCTCTCCGGCCGGAAGTTTGACTGTTTCTTTCTCTTTTTGTTCTTCTTTCACATGTTCGGTTGTTACCTGAGGCGTTTTTTCTTCTATGATTTCTTTTTCTACTACGGGCAGTACAGGTAATATCTCTTCATGAGGCGTTTCTGCCGGAGTCTCCGCCACGACCGGTTTAGTTGCGGGTTCATGAACGACGGGCTGCGCCTCTGACTTTTCCGCCTTTTCTGCATGGCGTTTTTCTGCATGTTTAGGTTTATCCAGATCTATTTTGCCTTTTGTTATAAGCTTCGGTTTAAACTCTTCCGGTATTTCGGTTTTAATTTCTTCTACCGTTCTTTCTTCTTTTTTTTCGTGCGCTGCAACTTCCTGGCTGGCGGGCTTAGCCAGCATACGTTCCCGGTCTTTGGGCGACAAGTCCTTTCCGAACTCTTTAACGAGCAACGCATGTTGTTCGTCATTGATCCGTGTATTGGGATTACTGTCAATCGCATGGCCGTTTTTTAGAAGAAAATCCACCACCGTAGTAATTCCTACATTCAAATCTCTTGTTACATGTATTAATTTTATAGGCATAATCAAGCTTATCGTATACTTTCTTTAGTTTTTCGTCTCATCATCTGCAAACTCGGCAGCCAGAATATTCAGGACATCATCTACGGTCTGCTCTTCCAGGTCGGCGCGTTCTATAATTTCCTCGCGACTTAACGCCAGAGCGTTTTTGGCCGTATAGCAACCTATATTCTTAAGTGCATCAATCACCCATGTGTCGATTTCGTCCACAAACTCATCCAGATAAATATCTTCTTCGTCGGCGCCTTCAATATCGCGGAAGACGTCTATGACATACTCCGTCAGCATGCAGGCCAGTTTAATGTTCAACCCTCCTTTACCAATGGCCAGCGACACTTCTTCGGGGCGAAGGTAGACTTCGGCTTTCTTCTCTTCTTCATTCACGCGTATAGACGATACTTTGGCCGGACTTAAGGAGCGCTGGATAAACAGGGACACGTTTGACGTGTAGTTGATAACGTCAATGTTTTCGTTTCTAAGTTCGCGTACTATACCGTGGATGCGCGAGCCTTTCATCCCTACACATGCGCCTACCGGGTCGATGCGGTCGTCGTATGATTCAACGGCCACCTTGGCTCTTTCTCCCGGTATACGGGCGATAGCCCTTATAGTTATCAGTCCGTCATGTATCTCCGGCACTTCCAGTTCAAATAATCGTTGCAGGAATATTTTGTCCGTACGTGATAGGGTGATTTTCGGATTGTTATTGACATTGTCCACTTTCTGTACGATGGCGCGTACGGTTTCTCCTTTGCGGTAGATGTCGTTAGGGATTTGTTCCTGTTTGGGCAACAGCAGTTCGTTGCCTTCATCGTCGAGAAGCAGAATTTCTTTTTTCCATACCTGATAGACGTCAGCGGCTATAATCTGCCCGATCCGTTCCCTGTATCTTGCATACAGGTTATCTTTCTGCAATTCGAGTATCTTTGACGACAGTGTCTGGCGCAGGTTCAGGATAGCGCGCCGTCCGAAGCCGGCAAAGTGAACCTCATCGGTCACTTCTTCTCCTATTTCACTGTCCGGGTCTATTTTGCGCGCTTCCGTAATGGTGATTTGCAGGTTGTTGTCTTCCAGTTGGTCGTCGGCTACGGCCACGCGGTTTCTCCAGATTTCAAAGTCTCCTTTCTCCGGGTTGATAATCACGTCATAATTCTCGTCTGTGCCGAACATCTTGGCAATAACGCTCCTGAACGATTCTTCCAGCACGCTGATCATCGTCTCCTTATCTATACTCTTCAATTCCTTGAACTCGGCAAGGGTGTCTATCATACTTATTGTTTCCGCTTTTCTGGCCATATTTTTTTATTCTTACTTGAATTTTAGCATGTATTTCGCATGTTTTATTTCATCAAATGTGAAGGATTGTTCTTCATTGATTTTTATTTTCCTCTTAGCCCCTTCGGGTTTCACCTGTTTCTCTACACAAAGGACAATGCCTGTTTCACCGGCCGCTTTCAGGACGCCGGTCTGTTTCACTCCGCTTTTTAGCAGGAGTTCCACTTCGTTGCCTATGTTTTTGACGTATTGTCTCAGTACCCTGAACGGAGAGGTCAGGCCGGCAGATCCTACTTCCAGTTCGTAGTCTTCCGTTTCCCTGTCGAGGTTTGCTTCTATGTAACGGCTCAGCTCAGCGCAATCGTCAATGCTTACCGCTCCGTCACTGTCTATCTCTACTACGATCAAATTCCCCGGTTTAACCGTTACATCTACCAGATAGGTTGCAGATGCATTCAGTTTATCCTCCACAAGCCGGCATATTATATCTTTGTCAATCATGCGTAAAAAAAGGATCAGAATAGAAAGAGGGGACTACCCGCCCCCTCCTCATCTTCTCTTAATCGGCTGCAAATATATATTAATTTATTAAACTACATACTTTTCAGCGTATATATTTTCAATTGACCGATTACCGCACAATGCTTTATTATAAGTATCCGGGCGTCACGGACGGGGATTACCGGAGCATGGTTTCGATCTCCTCCAGGGAGCGCCCGGTTGTTTCGGGCAGCAGCTTCCATGTGATGAGGAGATAGGGGATGCACATTAGTCCGAACAGCCAGAATACACCGTATGGGGCCAGATGGGCGAGTAGCCAGGGTGTTAACTGTCCGATCAGGTAGGTGCCCGTCCACAGTGACAGGCCGGCGGCCGACATGGCCGCTCCGCGTATTCTGGCGGGATACATCTCGGACAGTAATACGAAGATGACGGTGCAGATGGATATGGCGCAGAAGAAGATATAAAGCCCGATCAGAGCCAGCAGAAGTCCGGGCTGTAACGTATACCGGGATTGAAGAAGGAAATAGAGCCCGATCAGGGCCAGTGTGACAACCATGCCCGAAACACCGGAGTAGATCAGCCTTTTGCGCCCTATACGGTCGATCAGCCACATGCCCAGGAGCGTGGAGATGACGTTTATCACTCCGATGACTATCTGGAAGTCGAGCGAACCGCTGCCACCCAGTCCGGCCTGTTCAAAAAAGACCGGACCGTAATACAGCACGGCGTTTACGCCCATGAACTGCCCCAGCATTGCCAGGCTGATACCGGTGAAGAGGGCTTTGCGAAATCCCGGCTGCCAGAGCATCCGCCACGTAGCTTTCTCCTCCGTTTTCGGGCGGAGCAGTCCCTTTATCTCTGCTATCTGATCGCCGACCACTTCAGGGCCAAACAGCCTGTTCATCACTGCGGCGGCTTTGCTCTCCCGCGAGTGGACTATCTGCCAGCGCGGGCTTTCGGGAATGAGGAAGAGGATGATTAAAAAGACCAGGGCCGGAAGGGCTTCGATGCCCAGCATGGCACGCCAGAACTCGTCGACAAAGATGGTATGCAGCCATTCCGCCGCCTCAGGCGCAGGAGGGGCCGAGAGGGCGTGACGCATTACGGCGGCGTTGACCAGGTATGAACTTAGTATGCCGGCCGTGACGGCGAACTGATACAGCGCGACCAGCCGGCCGCGATAACGGGCCGTGGATATTTCGGAGATATAGAGAGGCGACAGTATGGAGGCGACACCGACACCGACGCCACCGACGATCCTGTAGGCCAGCAACACGGTTTCACTGCCCGACAGCATGCATCCGGCCGACGACCACAGGAACAGGACGGCCGAGAGTAGCAGGACAGGCTTGCGCCCCAGGGCGTCGCTGAGCCAGCCGGCGAACATTACGCCGCTTATCGACCCGATGAGCGCGCAGCCTACGTACCAGCCGGTCTGCAACTCGTCGAGCCCGAACTGCGCCGATACGCTGCCGATGGTGCCCGAAACTACCGCCGTGTCGTAACCGAAGAGGAAACCGCCCAGGGCGGCGGCGGCAGACAGGAGGATCATGTATACCGGTGATTTCATTGGAACTTTGAGTTAACTGCCCTGCCTGATGTTGAAATAATCCCTGTACCGGTCGTACAGGTTACCGGCCTGCCGGTAGCATGACTGTGGACTCATGAAGTGTGAGAACTCAAAGGTGACGGCCTTGTCGTAACCAGCCCTCCGGGCGGCTTCGAGCTTCATCCGCAGTTTGTCGAACTTGATGGGCATGAACTTTATCGGCATGTCGCGGTCGAAGGACTCGGCATTTGTCCAGCATTGCAGCCCGTACCTGTCGGCCAGCTTTTTGTTGACTTCAAAGAAAGCGTCCAGCTCGTCGTAGCCGATATGGCCATCCTGAAAAGCGCAGGCGTCGATGGCGCCGCTTACGCCGTCGAATATCTCGCCCCATTCGCGCTCATGCTCTTCCACCGTCACGGCGTCCGCTTTAGACAATTCTCCCGCGGCGGCCATCACTGCTTTTTTACCGTCTATCCAGGGCGAGATGAGCGTTGGCAGCCCTCCCGACACGTCTTTGCACTGCCGCCCCATTGAGCGGAAGGCTTCGATGGCCCCTTTGGTCCTGCGGCTGATCTCGGCGCTTATGTACCATCCCCCGAAGCTTTGATGATGCCCGTAGCGAAGCCAGGCTTCTTCTATCACGTAGCGGTTGTCTTCTATCTCCCATGCCAGGTCTCCGGTATCCCAGTAACGGCCGGAGTCGTATAAACCGAACCAGAACCTGAGACCGTGCTTTGCGGCCAGTTGCAGGAACATCTCTACCAGGTCGGTCGACGGCTTGTAGCATCCGCGCTTATTTATCAGATAAGCGGAGGGGTAGGTGATGAATTTGCGGTATCCGGAGCGTATCATGATGACGGTATCTATGCCGATTGCCTTCATATGGGCGAAGTCCCGGTCCCACTCCTTCCTGCTCCAGTTCTGGTGAGGAATGTCGTGCGAGATCTCGTCGAGGAAAGTCCCTGTTATCTTCAGGCCCTGGCCGCGCGGGACGATCAACCCGCCGGCAATACTCTCGTCCGTACCGTCGCGGCAACCGGTAAGCGCCGGCAGTCCGGCGAGTGTTGTGACCGCCATTATTTTCTTCAAAAAATCTCTGCGCATAGGCTATAATGTTGTTTTAAAGTGACGCTACAGAAGCCTTCAACAGTGGCTGCCGGATTGTACACCCAGTCTGCACCGGATTGTACGACCTTTCTGCCAAAGGTATTAAATTACTTCTAAAATAGGCCTTTAAACGAACCTGGCGCCACCTGCCGACAGCGCGGCGCATCCTGCAAACCTGAGTCCGATGTAAGAAAAGTCCGGCGAAAGTCGCCCACATTTCGATGAAAAGTGTACATATTTCAATGAAAGTTGTTCACATTTCGGTGAAAGTTGCACATTTTTCGATGAAAATTGCCCACTCTTCGATGAAAAGTGTACACATTTCAATGAAAATTGCTCACATTTCGGCGAAAGTTGCCCACATTTCGATGAAAAGCGGACACATTTCGGCGAAATTTGCCCGCTTTTCAAGGGAGAAAGGCACAATCACACCGGCCTTTTCTTACATCAGGTTACAGGCGAATGCCCGCAGAACGCGTCATTCTGACGCTTAGTAATTGTCGTTCTGCGTTAGCGCGCCGCCTACGTAGTCTATCTCATTCTGGGGAATGGGATAAGGCCAGGTCTTGTCCGACACGTTAGTCCCGGCCCCTGAGTATATGCCTTCAGGCGTACGTCCGAAAGCCTGCATTTTCTCTACAAACACGCCCCAGCGCAGAAGGTCGTACAGGCGCATACCTTCTCCACCCAGCTCTACACGCCGTTCGTGGCGTATGGCTGTGCGGAGGTCGTCGGTGAGCTTCACCTTGTACTTTGACTCGAATGTGGATTCGGTCACCCGCTGGTCTTCGGTCACGTTGAACTTCCTCGACCTGGCGTATGAGTCCACGGGCGACGAGGTGACAAACGCCCGGTGACGTACCCTGTTCAGGACGTCTACCGCCGTCTGCCTGTCTCCGTTGGTCTCCACCAGACACTCGGCATACATTAATAATACATCAGCGTAGCGAATGTGGTAGAAAGTCCAGTCGGTGTCGAAAAGTCCGCCGGTTACACGGCGAGAGAAGTCGGGATACTGCTTGCGGCTATGTTGCAGCGGGTAATTGTCGTACCCCGAATAATCGTGCACCTCATCAGTACCGTCAGGCTTTACAAAGATGTCGCCAGACGAAAGGACGGTATGCACCAGCCGCGGGTCGCCCGTTTCATACTCACTCACCAGATCATGCGTAGGACATTCGCCGCCCCATCCGCCTGTACCGGCGCGGCCTACATTCATTTGCGGGCAAACGCTGCCACCGGTATATCCGGCGTTATAGGAACGCAGTGTGATGAAGACAGCTTCGGAGGACTTGTATCCCCTGTCGGCGCTGTTGAACAGATCCTCATAGTCATCTGCCAGGTCGTAAGCGCCGGACTCCACCACGGCCTTAAGGTCGGTGAGGGCCGTCTGATAGTTGCCGACAAACATTTGCACCCTTGCACGGAAAGACATGGCCGCTTCCCTTGTAACGCGCCCCAGTTCAGAGGAGGGGAGTTGCAGGGCGCCCGGCAGATGGCCCGATCCGATGGCCTTGTCGAGGTCTGAGATGATGAACTGTATAACGGCGTCTTTGCCGGTCTTGGTTATCGAACTTTTATCTATCGCATTCATGGGAACGTCTATAATGGGAATATTGCCGAAGATAACGGCCAGGTCGAAGTAGTAGAATGCGCGGAGGAAGTAAGCCTCGGCTATCCACCTGTTCTTAAGTTCGACAGACACCAGCGCCCCACCGCTATGGATGAGCACCGTTTCAGGTTTGACAAGGTTAAGGAACACATTGCAATGAGCGATGGCGTCGCGGTAACGATGGTTCCACAGATCGGTAAGCAGGCCGTTTGTCGGCAGCGGATTACCCCTTGACACCTCGGTGATGACGACACGGTCTCCGGCATCCGATCCGCCTTTGGAGGCATCGTCGGTAAGCTGGTCGCCGGTGTCAAATTTCATGGTCTGGTAGCTCCAGTCGTTCAGGATGGGGACGTAGCACCTTGTCAGCAGCTTAAATCCCCCGTCTTCGGTACCCAGGTAAGTAGCTTCGTCGAGCGAGCCCATCGGCGGACGGTCCAGGAAATCGTCGGAGCATCCCACCAGCAGAGCTCCCGATAAAAGGACCACCATATTATATATAGACATAGTGTATAATATGCCAGGTTTTTTAATTGATTTCATACGGATAATAAAGTAAAGTTTATAAGATTATAATTTCATGCTTACACCAAACATACATGTTCTTGCCTGGGGATAGAACCCCATATCGATACCCATGTATTGAGGATTGTCGCTGCCTATCTCAGGATCAAGCCCCGAATAACCGGTCAGGGTGAAGAGGTTTTGTACGGCAAGGAAGAAACGCAGGTCGCTGACGGTGATCTTTTGCGTCAGACGGTTGGGCAGCGTATACCCGATCTGGATGTTTTTGAGCCTGACGTAAGAGCCGTCTTCGATATACCAGTCGGACATCTCAAGGTTCATACGGCTGTTGGCGTCTATCGAGAAGTTCTTGTCGGTGCTTCCCGGCCCGCTCCAGAAGGTAGTCAGTATGTCTTTGGGAGCATTGTACCACCCGGTGCCTGAATAGATGTCATACTTCAGGATGTTGAGTATATCGTTGCCAATAGATCCCTGGAAGAATGCGCTGAAGTCAAAGCCCTTGTACTCGGCGCCCAGCGTGAGGCCAAAGGTAAAGTCAGGATGCGGGTTACCTATCATTGTCCTGTCCAGTTCATCGAGCACGCCGTCGTGATTGCGGTCTACAAACCTGAGATCGCCGGGCTGAGCCGATGGCATGATCTTTTTGCCCTCAACAGCGTAATTGTCTACCTCCTGCGGGGTCTGGAAGACGCCGTCGGTTTCGAAGCCGTAGAAATAACCGATCGGCTGTCCCACTTCGGTCATTGTGTAGGTCTGATTGCCCAGGTGAATACCTTTGCCCGGTATATTGGACCCGCTGCCGAGGCTTTCTACCCTGTTGCGGTAGGTGGAGACGTTAGCATTAATGTGGTAGGCAAAGTCTTTCGCCGCCACTCCGTCATACACAAGGGTAAACTCAAGTCCCTTGTTGCTGACGCTGCCGGCATTCATCCACGGATAGTTGGGCAGGCCCAGTGACGTCGGCAGGGGTAGCTGTAAGAGCATGTCGGATGTCTTGCGGTCGAAATAGTCAAGCGTGAGCCTGAGCGAACCATGCAGGAAGGCCAGGTCGAGGCCAAAGTCCAACTGGCTGGTCGTTTCCCACTTCAGGTCGGGATTGCCCACCGAGCCGCGTCCGCCCGACAACTGCATCTGATTGGGATTGCCAAAGAGGTAATAGCTACTGTTGCCGTACGTATTAAGGTAAGCACCGGCCGTGCGGTAGATATTCTGGTTACCTATCTCACCCCAGGCGGCCCTCAGCTTGCCCTGCGACAGCCATCCGGCATTTTTCAGGAAATCCTCCTGCGAGAAGTTCCACCCGGCCGATACCGAAGGGAACATACCCCATTTGTTGCCTTTGGCAAAGGCCGAGGAGCCGTCCCAGCGAATATTGGCCGTCACCATATACTTGTCGTCAAAGGAATAGAAGACACGTCCGAAGTACGAGTTAAGGCTATGTATGTTGATATACCCGCTGGCCCCGGGATTGAGCGTGCCGGCGTTTAATATACGCTGGTTGGGGTCGTTGTTCACCATACCCTGCTTTGAGGCTCCTATCTCTTCGTACCTGTTCTTCTCGGCAGAAGTCCCGATCATGGCGTTTACCGCATGCCTGTCATACCGGTCGTTAAAGGTGAGGTAGTTGTCAAACACCCAATAGTCTGTCCGTCCCGTAAACTTACTTACCGAGGCGTACGTAGAATATTCATCCCCATCCAGATAATACTTTGGCGTAAAGCCATCGCTGAGCGACCGGCCCAGATCGAGTGCGATACTGCTCTTGTAGGTAAGGAAGGGAAAGAGTTTGATCTCAGCCGACACGTTCGATTTAGACAAGATGCCTGTCCATACGCTCAGCGACATGCGTTCGACCTGGGCTACAGCGTTCGACTTGTTTGAGTAAATAACGCCCGTATAGCGCGAGTAAGGATTGGTAGGCTCGTAGCCACTCATTATCCTGCCCTGGAGGAAGTCTGGTATATCCTTCAGATTATCCCGGTATACCGGCGTGATGGGGTCGGCCGTTACGGTGTTGAACACAGTAGCCAGGTAGGCATTGTTCTCATCGATGTTCCTCCTCGACTCATATACAAGGACGGTATTGGCCGAGAAGTTAAGCCATTTGGTCACCTCCGAGTCAACGTTCAGCCGTCCCGACAGCCGCTCATAGTCCGAACCCTTCAGGATACCCTTCTGATCCATATAATTGAAGCTCGCCCGGTACCTCAGCTTATCCATACCACCGGATAAAGAAAGGTTATACGTCTGCAACGGAGCCTCCATCATGGGGCGTGTCGTCTCTTTCCACCAGTCGGTGCCGCTGCGTGAACCGTTCTTTGCCAGGAAAGAAAGTATCTGCTCTCTTTTCTCCGGCGTGGCAAAGTCATCCATAGGCTCCCTTCCGGCAGCCGTATAAGCCCGGTTCTTGTATTCCATAAAACCTTCGGCGTCCAGCATGTCATAGCGTTTGACTATGTTCTGGAACCCTATGTTCATGTCAAATTCAATGACGCTGCGGTACGCTCCTTCCGACAAACCGCGTTTGGTAGAGACCAGTATAACGCCATTGGCGGCGCGCGCTCCGTAAATAGCCTGGGCGGAGGCATCCTTGAGCACTTCGATGCTCTCAATGTCACGTGCGTTGAGCCATCCGATGCTGGTCTGCGGAAGTCCGTCTACAACGTAAAGGGGGTTGTTATCGTTCAGAGTCCCTACGCCGCGGATACGCACCGTACCCATAGAGCCGGGACTGCCGGAGGTGGAAGTGATAGTCACCCCTGCGGCCTTTCCCTGCAGTGCATCCGAGGCGCTGCGAAGGGGCAGGCCGGCGATGTCTTCGCCTTTAACCTGCGACACGGCCCCGGTCAGATCCCTTTTCTTGAACGAGCCGTAGCCTACCACCACCACCTCGTCAAGCCTTTGTGTGTCTTCGGCCAGTTCAACATCTATCACCTGCCGGTTGTTCACGCTTATCTCCTGAGTCAGGTAGCCGATGTATGAAACGTGCAGCGTGGCGTTGGCAGGAACGTTGTCGATCGTAAAACGACCATCCAAATCTGTTGTCGCGCCGGAGGTCGTCCCTTCTACCAGCACATTGACCCCTATCAGAGCGTCTCCCCTCCCGGCGTCGGTCACCCGGCCCTGGACGCGCCTTACAGTCTGCGCATCCTGCGCCTGCAATTGTATGGCCGCTATCAGGTACAGGCAGACGGCAAAGAGGTTTTTCAGTATCTTATATTTTCTCTTCATGATTGTTATAATTTTATGCTTTAATGATTTTAAGGCTTAAAAGATTTCATCCGCCGCCTTGTTGAAATAGTCTATGCTTTCTTTGATGTCGGGCACGGAGTTCTCCCAGTTGTATTCGTACTCGATAGAGAAGACACCTTCGAAACGCTGCCTTTTCAGCTCCCTGAGCATGCCTTTCACATCCAGTATCCCGGTTCCCCAGATGACGTCATGCTGCTCGGCTTCTCCTTCCTGTTTTGCAGCTATATCCTTGAAGTGGAGGGAGACGATACGTCCTTCCAGCTTCCTGATGCAGTCTGTCTGGTCTAGTCCTTCCCTTCTCCAGTGGCCCACGTCGGCGCATGCGCCGATCAGGTTGCTGCGGTGTGATATCTGTTGCAGCAGGGCGTCGGGATTCCAATACGTTGAAGGCTGCGGATGGTTGTGGACAGAGACTTTTATGCCATACCTGCCGGCCAGTTCTTCCACCATATCCCAGTCGCTCACGGCCGGTTCGCAGGTTATAAACTCCATGTCCATCGCCCTGGCGAAGGCGAACTGCTTTTCCCATTCGTCAGGATTGTCGGTCACGAACACTCCTGTGCCTACAATTTTGATGCCCTTTGACTCCGCCAGTTCCTTTATCTCCCTGCGGGTCTGTTCGTCGAGATTGAAGCCAAAAACTTCGTCGCCCCATTTGCCGCCCAACTTGTGTCCGGGATATATCTCAATGTACCTGACGCCCAGCTCTGCGGTCTTATCCAGCGCTTCGGTCAGTGGAAATACATGGAAGGTGTAAGACTGTATCGCCAGTCTCCAACCGTTACTTTCGGCCTTTGTCTGCGCCTCACCTCCGCCGCATGATATAAGCGGGAAGACGGCGAGAGAGGCTAATGCGAGTTTTAATAGATTTTTAAACATAGGTTATTTTATTAATGAAGTTATTAAACCATACCGGGAAGGGAGAACCCATTCTCGTACGTGTGGCTGATCCACTCTTTAGCCATATCGGCAGCGTTGAAGTCTGCATACCTGCGGTCAAAACGGGGGTCTCCGTCTATTACCCTGAAGTCGTCAACCGTTACGATCCTGATGGTATCCGTCGGCGAGATATTGGTAAAACGCATGTTCTCGCCATCCCATTGAAGCTCGCGGTGCAAGCCCTGCAACCCGGATAACCTGACGGCCAGAACTCCCATGACTACCATCTCGTTGAACGGGCCTGAGAAGCTGAAGTTAGATGAAGCCTCCGTCCTGCTTCCTGCCGGCTCCTTGCACGCCCTGATCCAGTCCTGCTCATGGGCGTTGGTAGACCATATATCACCATTGCCGCCATTAATGCGGGGAATTACTGGTTTGGGCTGGTTGAAGTGCTCCATGTCTGAGACAGGCAGCAACGTGGGATTCATGCCGTAGCAGCCGGTCATGATCTTGCCTTTGCTCCCTATGAAAAGGATACCGCCGTTTTCGTCTCCCAGCATCTGTCCGTCTTTCAGCTCCTCAGGCCGCGGAGGCATCAGACCTCCGTCATACCAGTAAACCCTGAGTTCCGGCATTTTCACTTTCTCCCTCGGAGGACGCGCCGGGAAGGTGTATGTCACTACCTGCGCGTGGGGAGGAGAGTACCAGTTGCTCAGGGTAGAGCTTCCGATTACGGCGGACGGATACTTTAAGTCCAGCGCCCAGTAGACCGGGTCCATTATATGGCAGGCCATATCGCCGAGTGCCCCGGTTCCGAAGTCCCACCATCCGCGCCAGTTCCACGGAGTATACACAGGGTTGTACAAGCGTTTGCGGGCCGGGCCGATGAACAGGTCCCAGTCCAGCGTTTTTGGCGTTTTCACCTTTTCTTTAGGCTCCTGTAGTCCCTGCGGCCATATCGGACGGTCTGTCCAGCAATGCACTTCACGCACTTCTCCGATGACGCCCGCCTGTATCCACTCCGTTATCCTGCGGCACCAGTCGAAGGAGTTTCCCTGGTTCCCCATCTGAGTGGCCACCCTGTACTTTGCAGCCAGCCGGGTCAGCAGTCGCGATTCGTAGACAGAATGCGTAAGGGGTTTCTGCGTGTAGCAATGTTTCCCCAGCGTGATAGCGTGGGCCGACACGCCGGCATGCGTATGGTCCGGGGTGGCGACCAGGACGGCGTCGATGGACTTTTCCATCTCGTCAAACATCACCCTCCAGTCTTTAAATCGCCTGGCCTGCGGGTAATCGTTGAAAGTCTTTCCGGCATAATCCCAGTCCACATCGCATAGAGCTACGATGTTCTCCGTATTCATGTTGGCCAGGTTCCGGCGTCCCATACCACCCACTCCAATGCCGGCAATGTTGAGCCTGTCGCTCGGAGCGGTATGACCAAACGACCTGCCCATGACCTGGCGCGGGACTATCGTCAGTGAGGCGGCAGCTGCCGCCCCGGTCTTTAAGAAATCTCTTCTTGTAATGTTTTTCATAATATCAGATGTCATATAGTATTAATGTATCAGATAGGATTCGTTTTAATCTATGCGTCAGAGGTGTTCTAACGTAAATGTACAGAGTGTTTGTCCTAGTGTTCCGCCCGCCCTCCGGGCTGGCTGTAGTCTGTTGGTATTTCTACATCCTTCATTCCTCCTTTCAATGTTTTTGTTATTCAGACTTCCGGCTGCTACACGCTTCCAGCGTTTTCCAGCACTGGTACAATCCTCTGGGGACGTGGAAGCATCCTTTCCATTTTCCACCCTTGAGCGATAGCAGAGCCTCGCCCTGCCTGTTCAGGTAGCCAAACCATTCGGGGTATTCCGGGTCTTTGAAGTGCGACCAGGTGTAATCGTGCAGCTTTTCAAACCATTCCAGGCATTGCCGGTTCCCGGTGAGCTGATAGCCTTTGAGCGCTCCCGTCAACGATTCCAGATGAACCCACCATAGCTTCTGGTCCCACTCCAGTTGCTGAGTGGGATAGCCACAGCGATCGAGATAGTAAAAAATGCCCCCGTACTTTTCGTCCCATCCGTACCGGAGCATCTTCAGTGAGATGTCGACAGCCTTTTCTATCAGTCCGGGGCGGTTCAGGCGCACACCCAGATCCATAATGAACCACATCGCCTCTATGGCATGTCCGGGATTGACGGTACGACCCTCAAACGAGTTGCATAGCCGTCCGCCGGTCGTTACGTTCTCTACTATCAGTCCGATCTCCGGCTTCCAGAAAACATCCATTATCTCGTGCAGGCAGGTTCCTATCGTCTCATCCAGCACGTCCTGATCCAGCAAAGGCTCTATGTCCAGCGAGAGGTTGCACAGTATCATAGGGAGAGCGAAGTTTTTCATGTCGCGCGTTCCCGGTACAGCCTTATTCCATTGCGCCTTCGGGTTGCCGAAGCGCATGAGTATATTGCTGTACGTCTTCCTCGCCACGTCGGCATACGACGGGTCTCCTGTAGCCAGGCTCAGTTGTCCGAAGGCCATTGCCGCAAAAGCGTATGAAAAGATATTATAAGGTGCAACCAGAGGCCTGCCCTCGCGGTTCAGAGAAAAATACCAGTTATAAGCGCTGTCATGCCCGTACCTGTTGAGGAACTCCGCGCCACTGACAGCGCAATCAAGCCACTCCCGGCGCTTCTCCACATTGTTGTACATGTAAGCGAAAAACCATGCCTGCCGGCCTTGCAGCCAGACGAACTTGTCCGTGTCAAATACCTCGCCTTCGCGCGTAAGGCATGTAAAATATCCTCCGCACTCAGTATCTTGTGATTTATCCAGCCAGAAGGGAATAATATTATGGAGAAGTTCATGTTTATAGACCTCCGCTAACCTTGCAGTGTTCATATGCCTCTTTCATGATATGTTATTAAATATTTAGATTAACCTGCGGCATTAAAGCCTGCATAGTTTTGACTACCGCTGCAAAAGTAGTAAAATATTTTAATAACACAAAGAGTGGAATGATAATTATTTTAATAATGCAAGGGTTTTCCTACTTCATTATTAAAGAAGGTCCAGTGTTCTGCTACGGCAAAGCAGGCAAATGCCTGTCAGTCCGGCTCGCTCGCCCAGTTTGGAGATAACCAGGTCAGTATCCTGATTGACCAGGTTGAGAGAGTATTTTTTCATAGCGCTTTTTATCGGCAGGCGTATGTAGTCCTGTGTCTGTGAGAGCGGGCCTCCTATGATGACAAGCTCAGGGTTAAGTACGTTTATCATCCCTGCCAGCCACCTGCCAAGGTTAAGCCCCATGTACTCTACTATCTCGATTGCAAGGACATCTTCTTTCAGCACGGCATCTACGAACTCCGGGAGCGAGACCTCCCCTTTTTCAACAATAAGCTCCGACAGTATCGTCGTGCTACCCTGCCGGCAACGCTCCACCAGAAGGCGTTGCATCGCAAAGCCTGAAGCCTCCGTTTCTATACACCCCTTTTTACCGCATCCGCAGATTACCTCGTTGTCAAACGCGCATATATGGCCAAACTCGCCCGAATAGCCTGATTTGCCGTAATACAACCTTCCGTCAAGTATCAGGGCCGCTCCAAGACCCCAGTTCAGGTTTACAAACAATATGTGTTTCTCCCCCCTGACCACTCCAGCCATGTACTCTCCGTAGGCCATGGCGCGAGAGTCGTTTTCCAGTGTCGTAGGAATGCCGGTCTTTTCTTCTATGACTTGTGATAAGGGCCGCTCGCCGAAGTAAAAGAAGCTGTGCGAATAGCCAGACGAGGCGCTGATGCGACCGCTCAGACTTACGCCTACCTGGAGTATCTTATCCTTCGGGACGGGAAGGCTGTCTACGTACCGGCCTATAATGTCGCAAAGGTTGGCAAGCGACTCCTCGGTGTTGGCAAGCTCATAATCTGAGCGCTGATCCTCGTCCAGTTTCCTGCCGTTGAAATCAATCGTACCCAGCATGACTCTCTTACGGCTCACGTCAACTCCTACGAAATAGCCCGCTTCTGGATTTATGCCGTACACGTTTGGCCGGCGTCCGCCGTTAGTGCTCTGCTTGCCAAGGTCTGAGATGAAGCCTTCCTCTATCAGCTCTACCACCAGCCTGGTCACTGTCGGGACGCTCATCTCAATCTCTCTGCTTATATCTGCGATAGCCGACTCGCCCGAAAGTATCAGGTAGCGGATTATCTTCTTCTTCAATATCGTGCTTTTGCTGTTCTTATCCGATAATAAAAAACTTGCTCTCATGGTGGGTGTAGCGTGTGAATATGTGGGGATTTGTAACTATTTCATATTGTGCTTAAACCTGCGATCAAACGGAGCAAATTTACACGAATATTTCCTTAGATTGTACATATAACCTGCATTCCTTTTAGTGAACCGCTTCACTTGCTTATGCGAAATGTGAAGGCATGCATATAACTATCTGGTAATTAAAATAGCGTGAGCTCGATATAAGAACTCACGTCTTTTTTAATAATTCGTTTACCTTTGCTGCGATTTTTTGATAACAACCTCTATTAATTTAAAAGCGTTGATATGCCGGTAATAAAAAATATTGTCTTCGACCTGGGGGGCGTAATTATTGATTTGGACATAATGCGCTCAATACAAAGATTTGAGAATATAGGAGTTAAGAACGTGCGCGAGATTCTCGACCCCTATGAACAGCGGGGCATCTTTCTGGAACTGGAAAGAGGGCAGACAGACCTGCCGGCGTTCTGCCTCGCTTTGAGTCGGTATGCAGGGAAAAACCTGACGATAGAAGAAGTCAGGCATGCATGGATGGGTTTTGTTGTCGATGTGCCTCAATATAAATTGGATTATATACTTGAACTGAGAAAGACGCACAGGGTTTATTTACTGAGTAATACCAATCCCGTTATCTTCGAATGGGCGCAAACTGACGCTTTTTCTGCGGCAGGTCTTCCGATCTCTCATTATTTCGACGCTATGTATGTTTCTTATAAGATTGGAGCGACCAAACCTGATCCCCGCATCTTCGAATACATGTTGAACGACAGTGGTATGACAGCCTCCGAAACCCTGTTTGTAGACGATGGCGCACAAAACGTGGCCGTTGGCGGTTCATTTGGTATGCTGACCTGTCAGCCCAGGAATAAGGAAGACTGGCGGGAGGCTGTCGGCAGGAAGCTTCTATAGCTGCCGGAGAAGACTGTCAAGGTATTTTTGCACGCCTTCCTTATCTTCGGGGGCCGGACTCCAGGGGGCAAAGTTATCAGGAGAAACGGGCACGTAAGGCCCGCTTTTTATTTCATAAAGGATGGTACCTGTTTCAAGAACAATCAGGCCATGCCATATTCCGGCTTTTATTTCAGCGCCATAGACGCCGGCGCTTGCGTCCAGTATACATTGTTCGGTAATATCACCCTGGTCATTGAAGATGAAAAACGCAACTTTCCCGCGAAGGATCAGAAAGGCTTCTTCCTTTCCGGGGTTCAAATGGCGGTGTGGGCGCAGGTACGATCCGGGTTCCATTGCATTTATCAGCCTGTGAACCGGTTCGTCTAACTGCTCGTGGAAGTTGTAGTTCATGCGAAGGCGTGGTGACAGTTTCGCTTTTTCTGTTGTTTCGTTTAAGAGCTGATTATTAATGATCTTCATGCGGTAAAAAAATAAAGGGATTATCTCTTTGTTAAGAAGATACCCCTTATATTATTATTCTTCGTGATTGCGGCTTGTATAAATGCGGACGCCGGGCGTTAACGGTAACGCTCCAGAATCCACGCATCCTGAAAATTAGGATAGTATTTGGACTTAAATGCGCTACGGCTTCGTACGGATTCAGTTTTATTGTCGGAACTTGAGACAATGACACGTATCATGCCTAACTCGTTTTCAGCCAGAATAACGTTGTATCCTTCGTACTGCATGCGTTCTTTCAGCGCTGTCGCATTTGTCCTGTTCCTGAAACTCCCGATCACAACGTTATAACGCCGGAGGTTTTGAAAACTTTCTCCTTCATATGGATTGATACGCTCCTGACGTGTGGCAATGTTCAGACTTTCATTTATGTCGGGATAACCCAGGTTACCAAGATTATCAGTATTTCCGGCATCGACATTCACTTCGGTCCTCGGTTTGGAAACAGGTGTGATCTCTTCAAAATCCTGATATTCGCCATCATCGGCAAATTCGTCTTCAAATGAGGGATCCGTTCTTTCCTGTGCTTGTTCGTAAGCAGCTCTGTAAGTACTCTGCTTAGGTTTGCATGAATTAAATGCTGCTACCATAAACATGGCAATTCCCAATAGCCAAATCTTATTCATAATTATTCAGTTCTTAAATTATAAACGCAAAGATATAAGATTTTAATTAACTTCGCATTGAGAAAACTAATTTATTATTATAATGAACAAAACGATCGTCAGCATTAGTATGTGTATGTCCATTTTATTAGCTGGAGCCTGTACACAGGAAGTTAAGCAAACCGAAGATTCCGCTCCTCTTATCGGGCGGCCTGAAATCAATGTGTCTAATGGTATCATGACGCCGGAGGTGCTTTACAGCCTTTCACGTGTCAGCGATGTTAAAATTTCGCCTGACGGCGGCAGGGCGCTTTATGGGGTCACTTTCATCAGCATTGAACAAAACAAAGGGAATCGGGAGCTGTTTGTAGCCGGTCTGGACGGGACGAATAAGAAGCAAATAACCCAAACGAATGGAAGCGAACAAAATGCAGTCTGGATAAGCGGAGGGGAATCAATCGCTTTCCTGTCCGGCGAAAGCGGCAGCTCGCAGATATGGATAATGGATGCCGACGGCTCCAATCGCCGGCAGGTAAGCCGGTACGATGGCGGAATAAACGGCTTCGCCTTTTCGCAGGATGAGACGAAGGTCTTATTCTTCAGCGATATAAAATACGGAGAGCGCGCTTCGGATAAGTATACGGACCTGCCGAAAGCCTCCGGCCGCATTATTGACGATCTGATGTACAAGCATTGGGACGAGTGGGTGGAAACAATTCCCCATCCCTTTGTCGCTTCTTTCGATGGTATAAATATCGGGGAAGCCATTGACATAATGGAGGGCGAACCGTTTGAGTGCCCCATGAAACCTTTCGGAGGAATTCAGGACATGGCCTGGAGCCCCGATGGGAAACTAATTGCTTACTCATGCCGTAAAAAAACGGGGATAGAATACACCTTATCCACCAATTCGGACATCTACCTGTACGACCTCGAAACAAAGAAAACACGGAACTTCACGGAAGGTATGATGGGATATGACACAACCCCGCTATTCTCCCCCGACGGGAAGTACATAGCCTGGGTCAGTCAGGAACGCGACGGATATGAATCCGACAAAAAGCGCCTGTTTATCGCCGACCTGGTAACAGGTGAAAAGCAGTACCTGACATCAGCTTTCGACTATGATGTTGAGGCTGTGCAGTGGCTCCCCGACAGCCGGTCGCTCTATTTTATCGCCTGCAAAGAGGCCCTTACGCATATATGGCAGATTGACACGGACAGGCAAATCCGCCCCATAACCTCCGGGCAATACGATTACGTGAGCATGGACGCCGCCGCCGGGAAGATGGTCGCCGTCCGGCAGTCAATGGAATACCCGGCCGAAGTATTTACGGTAGATACCGGAACGGGCGAGGCTGCCGAAATAAGCTTTGAAAACAAACAGATACTCGACCATCTGTCAATCGCCAGATCGACGCCCCGGTGGATCAAAACGACCGACGGGAAGCAGATGCTGACATGGATTGTCTATCCGCCGGACTTTGACCCCGCCCGGAAATATCCGGCTCTTCTCTATTGCCAGGGAGGGCCGCAAAGCACGGTCAGCCAGTTCTGGAGCTATCGCTGGAATCTGCAAATCATGGCGGCCAACGGATACATCATCGTAGCTCCCAACCGGAGGGGATTGCCGGGATTCGGACAGGAATGGCTGGAGCAGATCAGCGGAGACTACGGCGGGCAGAATATGAAAGATTACTTCTCCGCCATTGACGAAATGGCGAAAGAGCCTTATGTGGATGCCGACCGCCTGGGAGCCGTCGGCGCAAGTTACGGCGGATTCTCTGTCTACTGGCTGGCAGGAAATCACCAGAAACGGTTCAAAGCCTTCGTAGCGCACGCCGGTATTTTCAATCTGGAGCAGCAGTATCTGGAAACAGAGGAATCATGGTTTGCCAACTGGGACCTGGGCGGCCCTTACTGGGAAAAGAATAATACCATTGCACAAAAGTCATTTGCCAACTCTCCGCATCGCTTTGTCGAAAAGTGGGATACGCCTATCCTGATTACGCACGGAGAGCTTGACTACCGTATCCTTGCATCCCAGGGCATGAGCGCCTTTAATGCAGCCAGGCTGCGCGGCGTCCCTGCAAGGATGCTTGTATTCCCGAACGAAAACCACTGGATAGCCCAGCCGCAAAACGGCGTCCTCTTCCAGCGTGTATTCTTTGAATGGCTGGATAAATGGCTTAAACGCTGATCAGGCTATCGTAATATCCGGATCCAGATATACGTCCTGAACGCTGTTTAGCAGTTCTATTCCCTCTTTCATGGATTTCCTGAAGGCTTTTCTTCCCGTTATCAACCCCATGCCGCCGGCGCGTTTATTCACGACGGCGGCTATTACTGCGTCCCTAAGGTCTGAAGCGCCATTCGACCTGCCGCCGGAGCTGATAAGTCCCGACCTCCCCATATACCCGTTGGCTACCTGATAGCGGCACAAATCTACCGGATGCTCGGTGATCAGTTCCGTATACGTCTTATTACTGTACCTGGAAAAACCCACGGCCGGGAAACCTCCGTTGTTGACAGGCAGTTTCTGCTCGATAATATCCGCCTGAACGGTCGCACCTATATAGTTGGCCTGCCCTGTGAGGTCGGCGGAGGCATGGTAGTCGGCCTCCTCTTTTTTGAAAGAATCGTTTCTCAGGAAGCAGCACAGGATCGTAGCCATTCCCAACCCATGCGCATACTCAAACGCTTCGGCTACCTCCGTCAATTGCCGGCGGCTCTCCTTTGAACCGAAATAAACGGTAGCCCTTACAGCCACGGCGCCCATATTCCAGGCCTCTTTAACAGAGCCGAACATCGTCTGGTCATAGGAGTTGGGATACGAGATCAGTTCATTATGGTTGAGCTTTACGATAAAAGGTATCCTGTGCGCATATTTACGCGCCACGATACCCATAGCGCCAAACGTTGAGGCCACCGCGTTGCATCCCCCTTCGATGGCCAGACGGATGATATTCTCAGGGTCAAAATAGAGCGGATTATTAGTAAAGGAGTCTCCTGCCGTATGCTCAACGCCGTGGTCTACCGGCAGGATGGAGAGGTAACCTGTATGGGCGAGCCGTCCGTTACCGAATATAGCCTGAAGGCTTCTCAGGGTAGGGATGTTTCTGTCGGACAATGCCCATACCTCCTCTATAAAGTCGGGAGAAGGTATGTGGATAAGCGATTTGTCGATAGTCCGGCAGGTGTGGTTCAGGTAATAATCAGACTCAAGTCCCAACAGGTTAACAATTCTCGACAGGCAGCACATGGGGCGATTATCCCTTGGTGATACGAGCTACCCGATCGGCCGCATCGTCCAGCTGGCTGATATCTTCCGTTCCAATGGTGGTACAGTGAACGTTCCCCTCAGAGAAAGCGAATTGCAGTGAGCGTTCGCGTTCTTCTTCCGTTACGTTGGCCCCTTCGCCGAATATTTTCATACCGATGATGCCTTTGCCATTGGCGCGCGCTTTACCAAGGACAGCTTTAATGGCGTCGGGCGTTCCGTCCATTTTGCTTTGGAATGGATTGATACGCGCCATTATGACGTCTATCCACGGCGACTCGGCCGCTTCCACCAGCGCGTCATAGCTGTGGCATGACACGCCTACTGCTTTTACTATACCGTCCTGTTTGGCTTTAGACAGGCCATCTATATAATGTTTGCGGCTTTCTGTCCATCCGCCTCTCATCATGCAATGCATCAGTACAATATCAAAATAATCGGTACCCACTTCCTGACGGAAGCGGTCGAGCGTTTTAGATACCGGTTCGATTTGTGCAGACCCGGGCTCCATAGTCCACATCTTTGACAGCAGGGTGATATTTTCACGCGGTATGTTCTTTATAGCTTCGGCCACGTACGGATGAGAGCCGTAGCCATCGGCCATGTCGTAGAATCTGACACCTCTTTCATAAGCCCGATGCGCCAGCTTTACGAAGTTTTCCATACCCAGCCGGGTCTGGTTGGATGCACGTCCTGTTCCAACCGAACCTGTTCCCATTGCCATACGCGGGACCACCAGTCCGCTATTGCCCAACTGCACTTTGCCCACAGCCTGATACTGAAGCAGGCTGGTGATATTCGCCATACCTGAGGCGGCGACAGATAATCCGGCCACGCCGGCCACACCTGTCCTGATAAAAATACGTCTGTTCATTTTATTCATAATCTTAATGTATTTAATTAGAGGCCACAAGGTAGATATTATTCTTGATAACCGGTAATTCTCAAAGCGCTTTTCAATTCTGACGCAAACTTAATTGCTGTTCTTACGTCACACGTAAGAGCGGTTCTTTTTTACCAAACCACCCAACCCGGTGTTGGTAACTCACCCTTACCGGTGTTAGTAACTCACCCTTACCAGTGCTGGTAACTCACTCTTACCAGTGTTGGTAACCCACCCTTACCAGTGTTGGTAACTCACTCTTCCCGGCGTTGGAAGCTCAGTCAATACCGGGTTGAACGGTAAGGCGGCGAGGCTAAAACGGATTAACGTGAACAGAGTCAGTATGGTGGACAGAACGCATTTTCAATATGGCTGATACTGTATCCGTCCTTATCCTTTATGATTGTAATGATGTCGAAGCGTACGTGCAGGTCTTTAGTCCTGAAACGCCGGGCGTAGGCGTAGCCGGCGGCAGTCAGGTGTCTGATCTTCCTGTAGTTTACGGCCTCTTCGGGAGGAACGAGGTAGTTGGCCGAACGCGTCTTTACTTCTACTACTATCAGCTCGCCGTCCTTAAAAGCGACGATGTCCAACTCGTAACGATACCAGCGCCAATTGATGGCAAGGATCGTGTATCCATGTTTCATCAGGTATTTGCGGGCTTCTTCTTCGCCCTCTTTTCCCAGCAGGTTTGGTTTTGTCATAGCTATTGTTTTGTATTTGCGCGCAAATGTATGGATTTTCTTTTCTGTTTTAACATTACGCCATGTATATTTGCAGTTATGAAAAAAGTCGACCGGGTTGACAGACAGCTACGTACACACAGCGTGACCTTCAGGCTGAATGACAACGAATACGAGACAATGCAGCGTTATCTTGATAAATACAGGATAGCCAACAAGTCGCGCTGGTGCCGTGAGACTCTGCTTTTCCATATCCTGAAAACCCTGGAAGAAGACTATCCTACCCTTTTTAAGGAAAACGAGATGAGACGATGATCCCCTTTGACGATGCATATTTTATGAAACAGGCGCTTGCCGAAGCAAAGGCCGCTGCCGGCGAAGGCGAAACGCCTGTGGGAGCGGTGCTGGTATGCAACAACAGCGTCATCGCCCGTGCACATAACCAGACCGAACGCCTGAACGACCCTACGGCGCATGCCGAAATGCTTGTTATCACCTCAGCCGCCAACCTGCTTGGGGCCAAATATCTTACGGATTGCGTCCTATACGTCACACTGGAGCCCTGCGTGATGTGCGCCGGCGCCATCGCCTGGGCGCAGGTACTGACGCTTGTCTACGGAGCATCAGACCCCAAAAGAGGCTTCCGCCAATACGCTCCACGTGCGTTGCACCCCAGGGCCGTCGTCAGAAGCGGCATAATGGAGCAGGAATGCGCCGACCTGATGGTATCCTTTTTCCGCAGCCGGAGGTAAAGACGGTATCGTCGCGGATTTTTCCTACCTTGCGCGAAAATTTGACTTATGAAACGAGCATGTAAAAACTATTTACGCCAAAGGCGATAAATAAAACGTACTGCGAGTTCCATACCTACATTAACTAAACATTTTATCCGTATGAAATACGACGTAGCTGTTATCGGGGGCGGGCCGGCAGGTTATACCGCCGCCGAAAAGGCGGGAGCGGCAGGGCTTTCGACCATTCTGTTTGAAAAGAACTCTCTGGGAGGCGTATGCCTGAACGAGGGATGTATCCCCACAAAGACCCTGCTATATTCGGCCAAAGTGCTCGACACAATACGCGGGGCATCCAAATATGCGGTGGGAGCGGAGAACGCGTCATTCGACCTACCGAAGATCATCGCCCGCAAAAACAAAGTCGTGAAGAAACTGGTAGCCGGCATCCGGATGAAGATGGCTGAACGCGGCGTCGTCACTATAAGCGGAGAAGCCGTCATAGAAGGGCGTACGGACGACGGAAGCCTGGCTATAAGCTGCGGCGGCGAAGCATACCGGGCGGCCCGCCTGATCATATGCGCCGGCTCGGAGACATTTGTCCCTCCCATCCCCGGATTGAGCGGGGCGGGATACTGGACAAGCCGCGAAGCTCTGCAGGCAAAGGAACTGCCGGCGTCTCTGGCCGTGATTGGCGGAGGTGTCATAGGGATGGAGTTCGCATCTTTCTATAACAGCCTGGGGGCAGAGGTGCACGTGATAGAGATGCTCGACGAGATACTGCCCGGCATGGACAGGGGCCTGGCCGCCATGCTGCGCGTCGTGTACGCCAGACGCGGCGTCCGGTTTTACACGGGTTGTAAGGTGACGGCGGCGAGCGAGGCGACGGTCGTCATGGAGAAAGGGGGCGACGTCATTACCATACATGCGGAAAAGATACTGCTCGGCGCAGGTAGGCGTCCCGTAACCCGCGGGCTGGGGCTGGAGACGCTCGGCATAGAACCCACCCGTGGAGGAGTGAAGACAGATGAATACATGCAGACGACGGCCCCCAATGTATATGCCTGCGGCGATATCACCGGCTTTTCCATGCTTGCCCACACGGCCGTGGCCGAGGCGGAAACAGCCGTGAGGCATATCCTGACGGGCAAAGCGGCGGCGGGCATGAGCTATAAAGCTATCCCCGGAGTAGTCTATACCAACCCCGAAATAGCATGCGCAGGCGCTACGGAGGAGCAATTGCTGGCCGAAGGCACAGCCTGTAAGGTACGGGAAATCCCCATGACGTTCTCAGGCCGTTTTGTGGCTGAGAACGAAATGGGGAATGGTGTCTGCAAACTTATCCTGTCTGAGGACGAGACCCTTCTGGGCGCTCATTTATTGGGGAACCCCTCTTCGGAGCTTATCGTCATCGCCGGTATGGCTATCGAAAACGGACTTAAAGCCGGTGAACTGTCATCCTTTATCTTCCCCCATCCCACCGTCGGCGAGATACTGAAAGAAGCTGCCGGATGACCGGTCCGGCGTATTCCTATCCGCGTACGATCTCTTCCTTTTCCTTATCCCAGTACATGGTACGGCCTTCCAGATAGGCCCGTGTTCCCATGTGCGCGGTGATGGCTTCTTCGAAGGCGGCGTCAATGTCGCAGCCTGGCGTCCCGCCGTTGCGGATACATTCCACCCATTCGCGTATGTGCAGGTAGGTGGTGTCGTACCGCTTGCCGTTGACGTAAGCGTATAGCAGTCCGCGCTGTGCGAAATACAGTTCGGTGGCCGAACTGACGGCGTCTACGTTTTCCTGCCCCGGTATATAGGTGATCAGCGGCGTGTCGGGCTTGATTATGCCCTGCGTAATCTGGTCGGCATATCGCGTAGAGCGCGGGTCGACTTTCACCGTGAGCGAGCTCGACAGTTCCATAGACGCATCATGCCCCATGAACACCTTGCCCCTGGAGCGCTGGCTGGCAAGCGTGGCGCTGTAAAGCATGGTGAGGTTCCTGTCGGGAAATTCAAAGGAGGTCTGAAGAACGTCGGGCACAGTACGCCCGTCTTTGAAGAAGTAGACGCCTCCCGATGAAGTGGCCGAGTGGGGGATGCCCACGCCCATGATCTGGTTGACGGCATCGTACTCATGCGTCAGCAGGTCGCCGCTCAGCCCTGTGCTGTAATCCCACCAGCAACGCCAGCGGAAGAAGCGTTTCAGGTCAAACTGGCTGCGCGCTTCCGGGCCTACGTAACGCGCCAGTCCGTTAGCCTGCATGTAGTCCAGGTACTCCTTTATGCGGTCTTCGTTCCCTTCGAACTGCTTCCAGTCTATTGTCTGCGGGCTGGCCGTCTCGTGTATGGGATATACCCAGGCGCCGTTAGGGTCGTTGCGGTTGGTGCATACTTCGATGAGGGAGACTGGCCCGAGGATGTTTTTCTCGATGATCTGTTTTGCCTTGAGGTAGCTGTCGGTCTGCCTTCCCTGATGCCCGAACTGGAAGGTGACGCCGCTTTGTTTCACCACGTCGCGTATCATGTATGTTTCGGGTACCGTCCACGACATGGGCTTTTCCAGATATACATGTTTGCCGGCCAGGGCGGCGTCCATAGCCATAGTGCCGTGCCAGTGGTCGGGCGGGGCTATGATGACGGCGTCTATATCGTCGGCGGCGAGTAATTCCTTATAGTGGCGGTAGCGTTTGGGCGGCGCGCCGAATGTGCCGTTTGCGCCCTCGCGGTTGACATTGGACCCCGACAGTACGGCTGCTTCGGCATAGGTGTCGAAGATGTCGCATACGCCGGTAACCTCGATGTTCAGGCCTTCCTGCTCCATATAATCGCGGTAACGGGTGTCGTTGGAATTGGCACGGGCGGCTTCTTTCCATGTGTCGATCAATGCAGGTTCGGCGAATCCCGCCGCCCTGAGCAGTTGCTTGCCGCGGATGCCGTATCCTATGATGCCGATGCGGATGGTCTTCCCGTCCGGGCTTATCTCTTTTGCCGAGGGAGGCGTCACAGGGTCGAGCCTGAACATATCGCCCAGGTTTCTCCTTGAGCGGTCGTATTGCGTCTTTTTGTACACTCCGTAAGCCATAGCTCCCAGTACGGGGACGGAAACAAGTTTCTTAATAGCGCTCCTGCGCCCGGAGGATGAAAGCTCCTCCTCCTGTTGTTTTTTATTTTCTTCTGACATGATTAAAGCTGTTTGGAGGATTTGTTTTTCAATAGGCCGGGGATGTATTTGTCTAATCCGAAAACCCCGGATGTTGGAAAGACGTACAGCGTTGCAAGGGCCGCTATCTCTATCAGGTTACGGTCTACCCACAGGTAAGATCCTTCGCGGGGCATCATAAACAGGTCCTCGGAGCCGATAAACGGCGGGTGAGACAGGTAATAAAGCAGCAGGATCATAATGCCTCCCACGCAGCCCGGCCGCGTGAAGAAGCCAAGGATAAGGCTCAGCCCGATCAGCAGGAGCCCCCATTCGTTGAGGAAGTTGACCACGTTCAGGGTGCCTGCGTCAGTCGCCATGGAATTAAACATGGAGGCGAACCAGCCCTGGGAGTCCATAAGATAACCTAAAGAAGTCCACTTTGGGTTTAAAACCTTGACAAGGCCTTCGTACAGGAAATGCCAGCCAATCAGGAGGCGCAGGGCGACAAGCCAGTACATTTGAAATTTTGAGTATGAATTCATTGATATATAAGTTAAAAAGTTACTTCATGTCTTTGCTGCTTTTCCCCGGAAAGATAAAAGATAATCGTCTCATCCCGACAGTCTGACAAAAGTAGTACTTTTGTACAATAGATTATGGCATAAGGACTAAAAAACAAAGTATAATGACTAAGTACAAACGTGTATTGCTTAAATTAAGCGGAGAGTCTCTGATGGGCGGCAGGTCGTACGGCATAGACGAGGAGCGCCTCCGGGAGTATGCCGTGCAGATAAGGGAAATTGCGGAAATGGGTGTGCAGACAGGTATTGTGATCGGTGGGGGAAATATCTTTCGCGGACTGAGTGGCGCGTCCCGCGGGTTCGACCGGGTAAAGGGAGACCAGATGGGTATGCTGGCGACCGTCATCAATAGTCTGGCCTTAAGTTCAGCCCTCGAAGCCGTGGGGTTGAAGGCCAGGGTGCTCACCGCCATACGCATGGAACCCATCGGGGAGTATTACAACAAATGGAGGGCCGTGGAACTGATGGAAGACGGGTGTGCGGTCATCATGTCGGGCGGAACGGGCAACCCGTTCTTTACCACCGACACCGGCGCCTCCCTGCGCGCCATAGAAACGGAAGCCGACGTGATGCTTAAGGGCACCCGCGTAGACGGCATTTACTCCGCCGACCCTGAGAAAGACCCGGCGGCTGTGAAGTTCAGCGAGATCACTTATGACGAGATATACGTGAAAGGGCTGAAAGTGATGGACCTTACCGCCGCCACGATGTGCAGGGAGAACCATCTGCCCATCGTAGTCTTTGACATGAATACTCCGGGAAACCTTAAAAGGGTGATTGCCGGCGAGCCTGTCGGCACGCGCGTATACTGACCGGGGCTTCTCTTCCTGCTGTCATCTCCCGCCCGCTTTGGAGCCGGCGTAAAAAAATCATACGGTTACTGTAACAAACCTCTTCCGTCTTACGTCTTTTCTGATGTAAGGCGGTTGCCGGTTTCCGGACGGTGCGTCGGAGCATCTCTAACGCATAAGGGTGAACGGCTCGGTCTTAGAAGACCGAACGCTTAGGTAGCATACGACCGAACGCTTAGGTAGCATACGACCGAACGATTAGGTAGCATACGACCGAACACTTAGGTAGCATACGACCGAACGCTTAGGTAGCATACGACCGAACACTTAGGTAGCATACGACCGAACACTTAGGTAGCA
>JAISBL010000061.1 GCA_031266215.1 Tannerellaceae bacterium
GCATAATCCTCTCAGCCGCATGGATCAATCCCCGCCTTCAGGAAGGCCCCTGGTCGGCCGACATATCCGAAGTCATCATATAACCCCCTCCCCGCCACCACACCACCATAGTAATTAAATCCAAAATCGGTCATTAGAGATTCTAATATACTATATACACTTAATATATAGTAAGTTAATGTGGGATTTTTCCAATGACCGATTTGGGATAAACATACATTGCACACTCTCTTCCAGTGTCATTCATCTACACATATTGTTACATACTTACATTTGCAAACCAAACCATGATAGTGAAAATTGCAGGTAAAACTCTGGCGTCTCATTCTATTGTAAGTTTACACTAGAATCATTCGACTGATTATATCTAACTCAGGTTATATTATTTCTTACCTTTGCGCCTTCGAGCAATCAATCACATAGTTATTAAATACATTAAATTTATGGAAATCGTAAAAGTATTAGGTAGAGAGATTTTAGATTCACGCGGTAATCCTACCGTAGAAGTAGATGTACTTCTTGCATCAGGGGCTTTTGGCCGCGCGGCTGTTCCTTCAGGAGCTTCTACAGGCGAAAATGAAGCAATAGAATTACGCGACGGAGACAAGAAACGTTATGGAGGTAAAGGCGTACTCAAGGCCGTGGAGAATGTAAACAAGGTTATAGCTCCCGCTATTTTAGGAATGAGCGCCCTGAGTCAACGGGAAATAGATGCTAAACTGATCGAACTCGATGGCACGAAAACAAAGTCGAGACTGGGTGCCAATGCCACACTGGGCGTTTCCCTGGCAGTGGCCAAAGCTGCAGCGAACCTGCTGGATATGCCGCTTTACCGTCATATCGGGGGAACCAATGCGTATGTGTTACCTGTCCCGATGATGAATATCATCAATGGAGGATCTCACTCGGACGCCCCGATAGCCTTCCAGGAATTTATGATCCGCCCTGTAGGAGCTAAAAGCTTCCGTGAAGGGCTGCGTATGGGCGCTGAAGTATTTCACGCCCTGAAGAAAGTGCTGCACGATCGCGGACTAAGCACCGCGGTAGGCGATGAAGGCGGTTTCGCTCCAACACTGGGAGGTACCGAAGACGCGCTTAACTCTATACTTACAGCCGTCAAAACGGCAGGATACGAACCAGGCAAGGATGTTACTATTGCTCTGGACTGCGCCTCTTCAGAATTTTACGAAGACGGGGTTTATGATTATACGAAGTTTGAAGGCGCCGGCGGGGCTAAACGCTCGGCAAAAGAGCAAGTGGCTTACCTGTCGGAACTTGTGTCAAAATATCCTATCGACTCCATCGAAGACGGAATGGACGAAGGCGACTGGGAAGGATGGAAACTGCTTACCGACGCCATCGGTTCAAAATGCCAGTTGGTAGGCGACGACCTGTTTGTCACCAATGTGGAATTCCTGAAGAAAGGTATCGAAAGCGGTTGCGCAAATTCTATCCTGATTAAAGTGAATCAGATCGGGACACTGACTGAAACACTGGACGCCATTGAAATGGCGCACCGTAACGGATACACTTCCGTAACCTCGCACCGTTCGGGCGAAACGGAAGATGCTACAATTGCCGACATAGCGGTTGCAACTAATTCGGGACAGATAAAGACCGGTTCGCTGAGCCGTTCGGACCGCATGGCAAAGTATAACCAATTACTCCGTATCGAAGAAGAATTGGGCGCTTTGGCCGTATATGGATATAAGAAATATACCCGGTGACCTGCCGCTGAAGGCACAGATAAAAAATGAGAGGGCGTCGGTTCAGGCGCTCTCTTTCTATTCATACGAATAAAATGTTTAATTTAATGCAGGTATGGAACTCGCAGTACGCCTTATTTATCGCCTTTGGCGTAAATAGTTTTTACATGCTCGTTTCATACGAAAATATATATAGTTCGTGTATACAGCAACAACAACCCGTATCGCCGTATTGGGATTAGGATATGTAGGCCTGCCTCTGGCGCGCCTGTTCTCGACAAAATACAAGACTACAGGCTTCGATCTGAACCAATGGCGTGTAGATACCCTGATGGCAGGAAATGATGAAACGCTTGAAGTTGATAATACCTTACTTCAATCTGCTTTAGCCGGGGGGTTCAGATGTACAACCTGTCTTGAAGATATTCGCGAATGTAACTTTTATATAATAGCCACCCCTACTCCGGTGGACGAAAACAACAGCCCTGATCTGACCCAATTACGGAAAGCCAGCGAAATGGTGGGCCGCGTTATATCAAAAGGAGATATTGTTGTTTACGAATCAACCGTTTATCCCGGAGCTACCGAAGAAGAATGTATCCCTGTCGTAGAAGCCACGTCGGGCCTGACGTTCAACCGTGATTTTTTTGCCGGTTACAGTCCCGAACGAATCAATCCGGGCGATAAAGAGCATACGGTAGAACTGATAAAAAAGGTGACCTCAGGTTCTACGCCCGAAACAGCAAGGCGCATTGATGAGATATACCGTTCGGTTATTATTGCCGGCACCCACCTGGCGCCATCCATCAAAGTAGCGGAAGCCTCTAAAGTAATCGAAAACTCCCAACGCGACATAAACATCGCTTTCGTTAATGAATTATCCAAGATATTCAACCGTTTGAACATCGACACGCATACCGTGTTGGAAGCCGCGGCCACCAAATGGAACTTTTTCCCATTCAAACCGGGTTTAGTCGGCGGGCACTGCATAGGTGTAGACCCTTATTATCTGGCGCAATGCGCCCAAAGGCACGGTTATCACCCGGAAATCATCCTTGCCGGCCGCCGTATAAACGACGGAATGGGCGAATACGTGGCTGGCGAAGTAATCAAACTTATGCTGAAAAAGGGCATTCCGGTAATTGACTCCCACATACTTATATTAGGCATTACGTTCAAGGAGAATTGCTCCGACATACGAAACACTCAGGTTGTCAATATTCTCCGCACACTTGAGGAATATAATGCCGTACCAACCGTTTACGACCCGTGGGCTAAACCGGAAGAAGTGAAAAAAGAATATAATATTGATATACAAACCGGACTGCCCGACCGGAAATTTGATGCCATTATTTTAGCCGTAGCCCATAAGCAGTTTATAAACATAAATTTACACACTTACCGGAAAAGCAAGTGTGTTATATTCGACGTCAAAGGCTGCCTGGATCCGGCAAACATTGACGGGCGGTTATAGTTTATATCTGTATTTACCTACCAGGCAAACAGTGGATAGTCTTTCATCAGCGTGTTTACCCGGGTTCGGATGATGGCGATTTCCTTTTCGTTTTCAACGTTGGAGAGAACAGTATCCATCAGTTCGACAATCTCTTCCATAAAAGGTTCTTTGGCGCCGCGCGTCGAGATAGCCGGCGTTCCTACACGGATACCCGATGTCTGGAATGCCGAGCGGCTATCGAAAGGAACCATGTTTTTATTCACCGTTATATCGGCTGCTACCAAGGCTCTTTCAGCCACCTTGCCTGTAAGGTCGGGGAATTTAGTGCGCAGGTCTATCAGCATGCTGTGGTTGTCGGTACCTCCGGAGATAATCTTATATCCCCTGTCAATAAAGGCTTGCGCCATAGCGGCGGCATTTTTCTTCACCTGTGCCTGATAAATCTTGTATTCATCTTCCAACGCTTCACCGAAGGCTACGGCTTTTGACGCAATAACATGCTCCAGCGGTCCTCCCTGTATGCCGGGGAATACGGCGGAGTCAAGCAGTTGCGACATGGTTTTGAGTTCTCCCTTCGGTGTTTTCCTGCCCCAGGGATTCACAAAGTCTTTTCCCAACAGGATGATACCGCCGCGCGGCCCGCGAAGGGTCTTATGGGTAGTAGAGGTAACCACATGGGCGTATTTCAGAGGATTGTCAAGCAGCCCGGCAGCAATCAGTCCGGCAGGATGAGCCATATCGATCATCAAAAGCGCGCCTGCCTCATCGGCTATTTCACGCATACGTCTGTAATCCCATTCGCGGGAATACGCCGAGCCGCCTCCAACGATTAGCCGGGGACGTTCGCGAAGCGCCACTTCTTCCATCTGATCATAATCCACACGTCCAGTTTCTTCTTTAACGTTGTATTCCGTTGCCCGGTACAGTATACCGGAACTGTTTACAGGCGACCCATGCGAAAGATGTCCGCCATGCGAAAGATTAAGCCCGAGGAAAGTGTCTCCGGGATTTAGCACGGCAAGGAAGACAGCGGCATTTGCCTGCGCTCCGGAATGAGGCTGTACGTTGACCCATTCGGCGTTATATAGTTTTTTCAGGCGTTCGATAGCAATTGTTTCGCTTTGGTCTACCACCTCACATCCGCCGTAATAACGTTTCCCGGGATACCCTTCAGCATATTTGTTGGTCAGCACGCTACCCATAGCTTCCATCACCTGATCGCTCACAAAGTTTTCCGAAGCTATCAACTCAATTCCTTTCAACTGACGCTGTTGCTCTTTCTCAATGATGTCGAAAATAATACTGTCTCTTTTCATTACCTGTAGATTTTATTTGGTTTATGCAGCAAAAATATATAAAACAGCCAAGCAAAGAAGTTACTTTTCCCTTATAAAAATATTCACCGGCGTACCCGTAAGATCCCAGTTTTCGCGGAGTTTGTTTTCCAGAAAACGTTTGTAAGGATCTTTTATCCACTGGGGAAGATTGCAGAAGAAGACAAACGAAGGCACGGCGCCTGCCGGGAGCTGGGTGATATACTTTATCTTGATATATTTCCCTTTCCAGGCCGGAGGCGGATAGTTCTCTATTATAGGCAGCATAACTTCATTCAGTCTGGCTGTGGGAATGCGTTTGCGGCGGTTTTCGTAGACTTCCTTCGTTGTTTCGAGTACTTTGAATATCCTTTGTTTAGTATGCGCTGATATGAAAATAACCGGGAAATCTTTGAATGGAGCGAGCCGCTCGCGGATAGTATTAATGTAGTACGTGATGGCAGTCTGACTTTTATCTTCTACCAAATCCCATTTATTTACGCAGACAACCAATCCCTTTTTGTTTTTCTGTATCAGAGAGAAAATATTCAAATCCTGGCTTTCAATGCCGCGAGTGCCGTCAAGCATCAATATACAGACGTCAGAATTTTCGATAGCTCGTATGGAGCGTATAACGGAATAGTACTCCAGGTCTTCGTTTACTTTACCTTTTTTACGTATCCCCGCGGTATCTACCAGGTAAAAGTTAAGGCCGAACTTGTTGTATTTAGTATAGATAGAGTCGCGCGTAGTGCCGGCAATTTCTGTTACTATATGACGTTCTTCGCCTATAAAGGCATTTATCAATGATGATTTTCCGGCATTTGGACGTCCGACAACAGCGATACGTGGAAGCTCTTCGTCCCAGTCTTCCGACTTTTCTTCGGGTAACAGCTCTATAATTTTGTCTAATAAATCGCCCGTATAAGATCCATTTGCGGCAGAGACGCACAAGGGATCGCCCAATCCAAATGAGTAAAACTCGGAAGAGGCAGGATGCAGTTCAAAATTGTCAGCCTTATTGGCTACCACAAGTACCGGTTTCTTTGTCCGTCGCAATATCTTAGCCACTTCGCTGTCCAAGTCTGTTATCCCGTTCAGAACATCAACGATAAACAATATGATGTCGGCCTCTTCTATCGCTATCTGCACCTGCTTATTTATCTCACCTTCAAAAATATCGTCGGAATTAATAACCCATCCGCCTGTATCAATCAGCGAAAACTCCCTGCCTGTCCAGTCTACTTTTCCATATTGCCTGTCGCGCGTAGTACCGGCCTCTTCGTCCACAATGGCCTGACGGGTTTGCGTCAGGCGGTTAAACAAAGTTGACTTGCCCACGTTCGGGCGTCCCACTATCGCCACTATATTTCCCATAATCACTATATTATCCGTATACTATTATTAATCCGGCCGGTAACCAAAATTCTTCAGTAAGGCATCATGGTTGCGCCAGTCTTTTTCTACTTTTACAAACACTTCCAAAAAGACTTTCTTGTCAAAGAAGCGTTCGATATCTTTGCGTGCCATGGCAGCTACTTTTTTCAATGCCTGCCCGTTATGGCCGATAACAATTCCTTTTTGCGATTCGCGCTCAACAATAATAAGAGCTTTGATATGAATCATATTGTCGCTTTCTTTAAATAATTCGACTGCGACCTCTATGGAGTAAGGTATCTCTTTTTGATAGTACAGGAGCGCTTTCTCCCGTATAATTTCCGTCACAAAGAAACGTGCCGGTTTGTCGGTTAAGGCGTCTTTTTCGAAGTACGGAGGAGAATCGGGCACCAGACTAACTATCCTTTTCTTTACGTAATCGACGTTGAAGTCGGAAAGAGCTGATAAGGGTATGATTTCTGCCGCGGGAAGAATTTCATTCCACTGAGCAACCCGTTCCTCAAGCCCTCCCTGGTTGGTCAGGTCTATCTTGTTTATCAGAAGAAGCACCGGACATTCCACTTTATTTACTCTCTGCAGGAAATCTTCGTTTTTGTTAATTGTTTCGATAACATCCGTAACATACAGCAGTACATCGGCATCTCCCAACGCCGACTGCGAGAAGTTTAGCATTGATTCCTGCAGTTTATAATTGGGCTGCAAGACGCCCGGCGTGTCCGAATAGACAATTTGCATATCGTCGGTGTTCACTATACCCATGATACGATGGCGGGTTGTCTGCGCTTTTGAAGTAATGATGGAGATTCGTTCGCCAACCAAACGATTCATAAGCGTCGATTTTCCTACGTTCGGATTACCTACGATATTGACAAAGCCTGATTTATGTTTTTTTTCCGTCATACGCCCATTTCAGGTAGACTGCACCCCAGGTAAAGCCGGCTCCAAAAGCGGTAAGGATAAGCGTGTCTCCTTTTTTAAGTTTCTCTTCATATTCCCACAGGCAAATAGGAATGGTTCCGGCGCTGGTATTTCCCCGCTTTTGTATATTGTCCATTACCTTGTCTTCCACGCCCAGGCGCTGAGCCGTAGCGTCGATGATACGCTTGTTCGCCTGATGAGGAACAATCCAGTCTATATCGTCGCGTGTCAGACCGTTGCGTTCCACTATCTTGATAGAGGCGTCAGCCATAAGCATAACAGCATGTTTAAACACATATTTGCCATCCTGATAAACAAAGTGCATCCGTTTATCTACCGTATCGTGTGTAGCCCTGTAAGCCGAGCCTCCACCTTTCATGTTCAAATGGTCAAGCCCGGTTCCGTCGGTACACAGGATAGCATCCAATATACCCAATTCTTCGGTAGACGGTTCTATAAGCACCGCTCCGCAGCCATCGCCGAAAAGCGGGCAGGTTGTCCGGTCGGTGTAGTCGGTAATTGAGGTCATTGTATCCCCGGCTACCACAATTACCTTCTTATTACGTCCGGCTCTAATGTAGTTGGCTGCAGTTTCCAGGGCATATAAAAATCCGGTACATGCCGCCTGCATATCAAATGTCAGTGCGTTTATACATCCGGTATTGTGAGCTATCATCGATGCG
This sequence comes from Tannerellaceae bacterium, assembly GCA_031266215.1. Classification (GTDB taxonomy): domain Bacteria; phylum Bacteroidota; class Bacteroidia; order Bacteroidales; family Tannerellaceae; genus DFXE01. Next base: position 7,475 of record JAISBL010000061.1, read on the forward strand.
GCGGTAGGGAAAAAGTAATCTGGAGTAGTCGTAGCGCAAATAAGAGCTTCCACGTCTTCAGGGGAAGTATGAGTTTTTTCCAGCAATTGTTCTACGGCTTTTATGCCCATAAAAGAAGTGCCTAATCCATCTCTCAGCACTCTTCGTTCACTTATTCCAACACGTGTCATAATCCATTCGTCTGTTGTATCGACCATTCTGGATATGTCCTCATTGGTCAGTACATCTTCAGGGACGTATCCTCCAATACCTGTTATTATCGCATTTATTTTTCCCATAAAAACATGTAAATTGTTATTTCTTAGCTTAAATAATTCGGGATAGTTACAAAAAAGCCCTAAAATAATTTAGGGCGATTTCTTGATTATCTAATCGGTGTGAAACGGCCTTCTATACGGCAGCTTCTTTTTCGATTGCCAATTTACCTCTGTAATAGCCACATTCACCACATACAGTGTGATATATGTGCCATGCTCCACAATTCGGGCATATTGCCATTGTGGGAACTACAGCCTTATCATGCGTACGTCGTTTGGCTGTTCTTGATTTTCCTTGTCGTCTTTTAGGATGTGCCATTTTTTATATATTTAGTTATTATCATTATCAATAAAACCTCTCAGGGCATCCCAGCGGGGATCTGTGTCTGCAGGTTCGTCATTCACAACAGATTCGTCTGTTTCGCCGGCGTCGTCTTCGTAAGCCTCGTCGTCGTCCGAACTTCTGGACGTGTGTTTTTTTAACTTGGATGACATCATTTTATTGCATTTACCCGGAGGGTGTATATGTTTCATCGGCACTGTCAATGCCACAAACTCATACAAAAACCACGCTAAGTTTATAGCTCCTTCTTCTTCGGGTATCACTACGATCTCGTGGCTTTCTTCCGCATATTCTTTGCCCAATTTTACGACAAGACGATTTTTCGATTCGATTGGTAATTCCAAATCATCAAGACATCTGTCGCACGAAACAAAAACAATGCCTTCTATCCTGAAATCCATCTCAAACATCACGGATGAACGCTTTACCGTCAGGAAAACTTTCACTTTGCCTTTCTGGACTTCCGCTCCATCTATATCTATAAAAAACTTATTCTCCAGCAAATACTCAAATTCATGAATTCCCGGAGAAAGGCTTTTCAAATCTACTCTATATACATCAAATTTTCCCAAATCTATTTAGCGTAAAAAACTTCGCAAAGGTATGTAAAGCAAAATAACTACACAATAGTCCCCGATTTTTATTTGCCTTTACGGATGTAGGTGTGGAACGTATAGGAATAAGCGTGTTTTTCGTCTTCAAGGTGGTCATCACACTCTATCTCTTCCCATTCATCGAAATTGATTTCAGGGAAGAAAATATCAGCATCCTCAAACACGTGGTGCACGCGGGTAAGATACAGTTTGTCTGCAATATCGAGTGCGCTTTTGTAGACCATAGCACCACCTATCATAAAGATTTCGTCTTCTTTTTCACATAGTTCGAGGGCGTCTTGCATAGAGTTGCATACAAAGACATCGACAAAACTTTCGGGAGGCAGCGTTGTTAATACCACATTCTTGCGGTTGGGCAAAGCTCCCTTGGGTAAAGATTCGAATGTTCTGCGCCCCATAACGACGGCATGCCCGGTCGTTGCTCCTTTAAAACGTTGCATGTCAAAGGGTAAATTCCACAACAATTGTTGCTTCCTGCCGATTGCGTTTTTCTCGTCTACAGCCGTGATAATTGAAATAATGCTCATATTCTCATCCTTGTTTTAAGTAAAAAATAAAGTAAAAGTTATACCGCCACATTTCCTTTTATGTGCGGATACGGCTCATAACCAGACAGGCGAAAATCCTCGTAGCAAAAGCCGGATATGTCTTTTACCTCCGGATTGATTTCCATTATGGGGAGTTTCCCCGGCTTGCGGGTCAGTTGGAGTTTAACCTGCTCCAGGTGGTTGCTGTAAATATGTGCGTCGCCCAGGGTATGAACAAAATCGCCGGGAAGAAACCCTGTTACCTGCGCCATCATTTGCAGCAGCAATGCATAAGAGGCGATATTAAACGGGACACCGAGAAACACGTCGGCGCTGCGTTGGTACATCTGCAGGCTCAGCCGTCCCTGCGATACATAAAACTGAAAAAAGGCATGGCATGGAGGAAGGTTCATATTATCCATATCGCCGACATTCCAGGCGCTGACAATCATTCGCCGCGAATCGGGGTTATTTTTCAACTGCTCTGCCACGCGGCTTATCTGATCTATCGAGCCGCCTTTGTAGTCGGGCCACGAACGCCACTGGTAACCGTAGATATGCCCTAAATCGCCATCGGCATCTGCCCATTCGTTCCATATACGTACACCGTTTTCCTGTAGATACTTCACGTTAGTGTCGCCCCGTAAAAACCACAATAATTCGTAGATAATGGATTTAAGGTGCAACCGTTTGGTGGTCAGTAAAGGAAAACCTTCTTCCAGGTTAAACCGCATCTGATGTCCGAAAACACTCAGCGTCCCCGTCCCTGTGCGGTCTTCTTTTTTAACACCTTCCGAAAGCACGCGCTCGGCCAATTGTAAATATTGTTTCATTTTTCCCGGTTTGACAGGGGGCAAAGATAGGAAAAAGACTCAATCAAAGAGGTAAAAAAAGTTTGCCCCGGATGTGAGAATCCGCTTCTTAGTCGTATGTTTGCACTCATTCAAAGGGTGTTAATGTAAAATTAATTTCGATTATGTTATGATAAGAGCATGTTTCCTGATTTTTGTTTGTTGCTTCACATATCTGTGCGCTCCGACTGCGCAAGTACGAAGCGAATTTCTCCTTGAGAAGAACTGGAGGTTCACACGCGAAGACAAGACTGACTACGCAGACCCAAAGTTTGACGATAGCCGCTGGCAAGCGATTACGGTCCCGCACGACTGGGCTATCTACGGCCCGTTCAACCCGTACAACGACCGTCAGGAGGTTGCCATTGCGCAGGATGGACAAAAGCAAGCCTTACAGCAGGCGGGCCGCACAGGAGGACTCCCTTTCGTGGGCGCAGGATGGTATCGCACCCAGTTTAATTTGCCGGGCTACTCTGCCGGGAAAAGGGTTTTTCTCTTGTTTGACGGAGCGATGAGCTACGCCAGTATATATGTCAACGGGCATAAAGCAGGCTACTGGCCATATGGATACAACTCTTTTCATTTGGACGTTACGGAGTTTATCAAAGCGGGAGAGCCTGTTTCGCTTGCCGTGCGCCTGGAGAACCTGCCGGAATCGTCGCGATGGTACCCGGGAGCAGGACTTTACAGGAATGTACATGTCGTTATGACGGAAAATGCCTACGTCCCCGTTTGGGGAACTATCGTCACAACCCCGCAAGTGAAAAAGGAGTTCGCAAAAGTCGTAATCAAAACCAGCATCGTACGCCCGGAGAACACTCTGCCTGCCGCGTACAGCCTGCTAACCGAGATACGTAACCCAAATGGGATAAAGATACTGGAAACACGCGCCGGCTTGTCTGCATTCGACATGGATTGCTTCACGCAGGAAGTTATTATCCAGGCTCCACGGCTCTGGTCGCCTGATACGCCGGAGCTATACGCTGCCGTTTCGCGCCTTTACGAGGGAGACGTCCTGAAAGACGAATACACAACTACCTTCGGCGTACGTTCCATTGAGATTATACCGGAAAAGGGGTTCTTTCTCAATGGAGAGAGCCTGAAATTTAAAGGCGTTTGCAACCATCACGATTTAGGACCGCTGGGAGCGGCCGTGAATGAAGCGGCTATCCGGCGACAGGTACGCATAATGAAAGAAATGGGGTGTAACGCAATACGCACTTCGCACAATATGCCGGCCCCGGAACTGATAAAGGCCTGCGACGAACTGGGCCTGATGGTCATGGCAGAGAGCTTTGACGAATGGGCTACCGCCAAATGCAAAAACGGATACAACCTCTTATTTAATGAATGGGCGGAGAAAGACCTGACGAACCTCATACGCCATTATCGCAACAATCCAAGCGTAGTGATGTGGTGCATCGGCAACGAAGTGCCCGACCAGGGGGTTGAGAACGGGGTAAAGCTCGCACGGTTCCTGCAGGACATCTGCCACCGGGAAGACCCCTCGCGGCCTGTGACCCAGGGACTGGATTATGGGACCAGGGTGCTCGGCAACAACTTCGCCGCCATAATGGATGTAGTAGGATTCAATTACCGTCTGCCGGTATACGAGGAGGCCTACAAAAAACTGCCGCAGCAGATCATGCTTGGCTCTGAAACGGCCTCGACGGTCAGTTCGCGCGGCGTGTACAAGTTCCCGGTCGCCAGAAAGTCAATGGCCAGATACGACGACCACCAAAGTAGCGGCTATGACGTGGAACACTGCGACTGGTCTAACCTTCCCGAAGATGATTTCATCCATCAGGAAGACCTCCCATACTGTATCGGGGAGTTTGTATGGACGGGCTTTGACTATCTGGGCGAACCGACGCCGTATTATTCCGACTGGCCCAGCCACAGTTCGCTGTTCGGCATCGTAGACCTGGCAGGCATCCCCAAAGACCGTTATTACCTGTATCGAAGCCACTGGAACAAGGCTGAAAAGACGCTGCACGTCGTGCCTCACTGGACGTGGCCCGGAAGGGAAGGCGAAACGACGCCGGTGTTTGTATACACCAACTATCCATCTGCCGAGTTATTCATAAACGGCGTCAGTCAGGGCGTACGCTCCAAAGATACATCAGTAACACTTGAAAGCACGCGGAACGATAGTACGGCTTCGCTCGAGCGCCAGAAGCGTTACCGCCTTATGTGGATGGATACAAAGTATACGCCCGGAACGTTGAAGGTGGTGGCTTATGACCGTGACGGGCAGGCTGCTGCCGAAACGGAGGTGCATACCGCCGGCCCGCCGCATCATATTGAGATGACTGCCGATCGCAGGCGGCTGACGGCAAACGGCAAAGACCTTGCTTTCATAAACGTTAGAATTGTAGACAAAGACGGGAACCTCTGCCACGAGGCCGACCGGATGATACGGTTCAACGTCAGGGGGGCCGGCCTCTACCGGGCGGCGGCCAACGGCGACCCGGTCAGCCTTGAACCTTTTCACCATCCCCGGATGTCAACCTTCGGCGGACAACTGACCGCCATCGTACAGACGACCCCGGAGCCGGGCCCTGTCGTTTTCGAAGCTTCTGCGGGGGGAATACAGAAGGCTGAGATAGAATTGCTGAGTGAATAATTGCGCTTAAAACCTGCGGAAGGTATAGCGTTTGCCGTCGTCTTTCATCACGAGGCGCTTTTCGGTCAGTTCTTCAACGATGAACCGGCGCGCCGGGGCTCCCCAATCTGTCTGGGGGAGGAATTTATTCAGAGACACGGCGTAGTTGGTAAGCTCTAGCAGTACCTGATTCTTTGTTTCCATCATTTTAAAACCATAGCAATAACTGAATGAGTCATTCTGTGGAATATATATCTGGTACATAAAAAGCGAGGTCTGGAAGTTATAAAATATTGTATCCACATTCAGTGTTATCCCGTCGGCTTCAATCTGTTGCATTTGCCATTTGCCCTCCAGCCTGTCGCCTATGTCGCTGCTGCATGAGGCAAAGAACAAAAGAACTGCCATACACAATATACTTCGCTTATCCATATTCATAATTAACTTTTATTATGCGGCAAAGATAGTGAATTATATTTAAAACCCGGGTTCGATGTAATAAAAGTCCGGCGTAATCCGTGGCCTTTTCCCCTAAAAAGTGTCCAACTTTCACCGAAATGTGTCCGCTTTTCATCAAAATGTGAGCAATTTTTACCGAAGTGTGGGCAACTTTCATCGAAAAGTGAGCAACTTTCACCGAAAAAAGAGCGCTTATCATCGAAAAGTGCCCGACTTTCACCGAAATGTGTCTGCTTTTCATTGAAATGTGAGCAACTTTCGCCGGTTTTTTCTTACACTGGGTTCAAAATAGGCGGTTACGATCATCAGAAAGGTCGAAACAGGATGTTAAAATATCTCCCTGTCCCGACCTTTTTGGTTTTCATTAGTGATAAGTCTTCACAGACTAAAAAACACCTTCTCACTCTTTTTGCCTATAAAATTGAAAATCATTAATCATGCCTGATATACAAACGTACTGCGATCTTCAAAAATAAAAGGACATAAAATGATAATGCATTACGGATTATTTGTTGGCCGACGGTGTTGTTTTGTTATCAATCACTATATGGATTGTAAAAAAACACCCCTCACCCTCAGGAAAGATTGTATTGTGAGGGCAGAACGCCAAACTCGTCCTTAAAGTATTTACGGAAATACTTGGGATTGTTGAATCCCACCTCGTAGGCGATTTCAGACACCGTCAGCCGGCTTTCCTTCAGCAACTGGGCGGCCCGTTTGAGGCGTATGATCCGGATAAATTCGATCGGAGTTTTGCCTGTAAGCGACAACAGTTTCTTGTACAGATGCACCCGGCTCATCCCCAACTCCCGGCTTAACTCTTCGACCGACAGGCGGGGGTTGGACATATTGGCTTCGGTGTATTCAATAGCCTTCCTTATCAACTGCTCATCGAGCGAACTTACGGTTATTTTAGACGGCTCTATGCGTATTTGCTTATTAAACAGTTCCTGCTTGCGCTTATGCATTTCCACGAGGTTACGTACCCTGATTTGCAGTATTTCCTGATTGAAGGGTTTTGATATGTAATCGTCGGCCCCGGCCCTCAGTCCTTCCAGCTTACTCTCTTCGCCTGTCTTTGCCGTAAGTAAGATGAGCGGTATGTGAGAGGTGCGGATGTCGTTCTTTATCTTCCGGCTCATTTCTATCCCGTCCATGCGCGGCATCATGACGTCTGAGAGTATAATGTCAGGCATTTCCCTAAGGGCTGTTTCCAATCCCTCCTTCCCGTCTACGGCCTGCAGTATGGTGTAGTTTTCCCTGAATCTGGCGGCCAGCAGGTCGCGCAGGTCTTTATTATCCTCCACGATAAGGAGCCTGGGAGAGCCGTCGCGCTTTAACTCTTCTTCAAAGGCGTCGTCGCCGGTGTTAAGGTCTCCATTGTTCCGGGCAGACGTTAAGCCGTCTTCTCCGCCTTCGCCCGTTTCGCATGGGAGTATCACTACGAACCGCGCCCCGCCCTGTGGTATGCGCTCCGCCCATATCTCGCCGCCGTGCAGCGTTACGAACTCTTTGGATATGTGCAGACCTATGCCGCTGCCCTGGTTGTTGCCGGCGTCGCCTTCGCGCCTGACCTGATAGAAGCGCTCGAATACTTTTTCAAGTTCATTTTCGGGAATACCTGTGCCGGTGTCTGATATGTCTATCCGAATCCTGTTTTGATCTATGCGCGAGAGGCTGACCTGTATGGAGCCTTCCGGGGGCGTAAATTTGTAGGCGTTGGAGAGGATGTTGATAAGCACTTTGGATAGTTTTTCGGCATCAAAAGACATATACAGGCGGTCTATATCTGTCCGGAAGTCAAAAGAGATGCCTTTCCTCTCCATGCCGGCGACGAAAAGCTCCGCCTGCTGTTTTATGAACAGTACGATGTCGCCCAGAGATTTCTGAAGCGCAGGCCCCCTGGTGTCGAGTTTGCGGAAATCGAGCAGTTGGTTCACCAGCGTAAGCAGGTGGGTAGCGTTACGGCGTATTATGCCCAGCAGCTCTTTTTCCTGTACCGTTTTGGCTTTATTGAGCAGGTCCTCCATCGGGGAAAGGATGAGGGTGAGCGGAGTACGGAACTCGTGACTGATGTTGGTGAAGAAGCGCAGCTTCATTTCATCCATCTCAAGCTGCTGCGTGACCCGCATTTTTTCCTCGGCATAAGCCAGCTTCCTTTCAGAGCGCCTGGCCATACGGCGGAATGCATAAACCGTCCCTGCGGCGGCCAGTATGGCGTAAAACATCCATGCCCACAGGGTTCTCCAGAACGGAGGCATGATGTTTATCAGCAGCACGTACGGCTCTGAACTTTCCACGCCGTCATTGTTCACTGCCTTCAGGTAAAGGGTATACCTGCCGGGGTTGAGGTTGGTATAAGTCACCTTGCGGCTGTCGCGTCCGGTCTCCAGCCATTGGTTGTTGAAACCTTCCAGCTTATAGTAATAGCGCGACTTGCCGGGTATGCAGTAGTCGAGCGCTGCGAAAGACAGGGTGAAGTAATTGTCGGCAAACGACAGGTTGATCTCACTCGTCTGCGTTATACTTTTTTTCAGTATTACACGCCCCTTATACTCCTCGCCGGGCCTGATGCTTTTGTTGTATATCTGAAAATCTGTGGCGGTGATGCGGGGGATATTCGTATTGTAACTGATGTCTGTCGGCGTGAATATATTATATCCGTGTGAACCTCCGAAGATAAGTTCCGATCGCGAAGAGAGGCAGGCTGCATTGTAGTTGAACATTTCGCCCTGCAACCCCTCTGATCCATCATAACTCAGGAGGTTATAGAAGTATCCGGGCCTTTCGTTCGAGGTAGAAACCTTCACCCTTGTGAGCCCCTGGTTGGTAGCGATCCACATATTATGCTCCGAATCCTCCAGTATGCTCTGCACAAGGTCTGAAGAAAGTCCGCTTCCGCCGCCGGCTGTAAACATCTCTGTCTCCTTCGTATAAGGATTGAAGACAAACAACCCGTTCCTTGTGCCTATCCACAGCAATCCGCGGCTATCTTCACATAGATTATTAATGTCGTTACGGCTCAGTTGTATGTCGCTGAACACCTCCTCTTCGTACAGCTTCAGGCTGTCGCCCGACATATCATATATGTACAGTCCGCTTTGCGAGCCTACCAGCATATCGCCCGGCCTTGTCTCTATTACGCTGTAAACCGAGCCTCTGGTGTCAAGATGCCTTATGCGTTTTCCGCTGGCCGGGTCCAGCACCACAACCCCTCCGTTCAGGGTCCCGGCCCAAAGGCTGCCGTTCCTGTCACACGTCAGCGCCCATACGTTGTTATCCGTCAGGGCGCTTTCATGATCTAAAGGATAATGTTTAAAGGTCTTCCCGTCAAAGCAGTCCAGCCCGGCAAGGTAGTAGCCTATCCAGAGCCATCCCCGGCGGTCGGCGGCCAGACTTACTATAACGTCTCCCGCCGGCGAATTATCCACGCCCTCACTGTGCACGTAAGCCACGTATTTTTCCTTCGTGCGGTCAAAGCAGAGCAGCCCCCCGCCGTTTGTGCCAAGCCACAGCTTACGGTCTGCCGATTCATAAAAGCAGTTTACATCCCTGAAGGGCATGTTTGCCATCCCACTGCCCATGCCGAACTTGTATATGCTTTCATGATAGTAGCATACACCCTTTTTATATGTGCCAATCCAGATGATGCCGGTATTATCCCTGTATATGCTCTTGATGGCGTTTTCTCCCAACCCGTGCGGCTCCTGCTCATCATGGCGCAAGACCTGGATGTCTCCCGTCGCTTTATTGATCAGGTTAACGCCTCCGTGGTCTGTTCCTACCCATATGTTGCCTTTGTCGTCCTCTTCAACGGCAGTCACCACATTGTTGGATATCCTGTAATGGCCGTGGGCCGAGGTGGAGTAGTTCATCCACACGTTCTGCGCAGTATTGTAACGGGCGAGGCCGTAATGCAGTCCGATGCCGTACACCCACACATCTCCCCCTGAGTCTATAAACATTCTGAGGTCCCTTGAGCTACTCAGCCCGGCGGACTTATGCAGGGCCGAATCCCTTCTGATTATTTTGCCCGACTGGGCCTCCATACATTCCGCCAGTCCGTTGTCGAACAAAAACCAGTAGCGGTTCTGCCCCTGCCGGATGTCGCGTATTACACCGCCGGCCAGCCCGTCGGCTTCGCCCTGTTTGAATACCGTAACCTCTCCCGATGCCGCATCATACCTGCGTACATCCCCGCCGGTGGCGAACCAGAAGTTTTTCCCGAAGTCAATATACACTACCGCTTCCGAAGAGTTCCAGAAGTCCGGCGCGCCGCCTGAGTACCTGTCAAACCACCCGTCCACATCCTCCTCAAACCGCTCCGTACCTGGGTTGTATATACAGTATCCCGACCGGGTTTTTATCCACAGCCTTCCCCCGGCGTCTTCCTGTATCAACAGGATATCGTTATTGGATGTGTTTTGCCTGTTGTCTGCCAGGCTCTGCTTATAGGTAATGATCTCATATCCGTCGTAACGGTTCAGGCCCGAAGGCGTGCCGAACCATATAAACCCTGTCTTATCCTTATATATACATTTCACCTCGCTATAAGCAAGGCCCTTGGCGGCCTCCACTTTATTGAATTTATAAGTCTCCGCCGGAGCTGCTTCCGGCGTTTGCATCGTAAAGGCCCAACAGACGGCAAAGGGCATAAGGTGTTTTCTCATGGTTAGTTTCTCTTTCTCGCCGCAATATTACAAAAAAACCCGTAGGGATTTAATTTGAATCCGTGAGGATTTGGTTTAAACCCGTGAGGGTTTGATTTGAGCCCGTAGGGATTTGATTTAAACCCGTGAGGGCTTGATTTAAACCCGCGAGGATTTAATTTGAACCTGTGAGGATTTAATTTGAACCCGTGAGGGTTTGATTTGAATCCGTGAGGGTTTGATTTGAACCCGTGAGAGTTTGGTTTGAACCTGTGAGGATTTGATTTAAAGGGTGTCCGGGGGAGTGTCCGGAATTTTGCGTAAACGTTAAATCGGACAGTGTCGTTTAGGAAAGTTTATTCCCATCATATTTCAGCCAGGGTCAGGTGCAGGCGTTCTAAAGTATTGATATAATATTCTTAACTTTGTAACCGGTAACTAAAAAAAGCAAAACGTTTATGCATATAGCGAATCCCATATACGATGTAGTCTTCAAGTTTATGATAGAAGACAACCGTGTGGCAAAGGCCTTCCTGTCGGCCATTATCGGCGAGGAAGTACTGGAGCTTGATTTTGCCTCCCAGGAGCATACCGTCCGAGTACAGCAGCCCCAAAAGGATGCCGGCCGGGATGAAAGTACTGAAGGTTCAGGAATAAACCTGACAGTCTGCCGTTTCGACTTTTCGGCCCGCATCGCCACATCCGAAGGAGTCTGTAAGACAGTGCTGATAGAGTTACAGAAAGCCAAACTGGCCTCCGACATCATGCGTTTCCGCCGTTACGTAGGTCAGCATTACCAGAATCCCGACAACTCGTACGGCGAAGGCGACAGCCGTAAGGCCCGCCAGATATACTGCATCTTCCTGTTGGGTTATGACATCGGATTTCCCGGCAGTGTGGTCATCAGCGTTGATCCCATGATAAAGGACGTTACGACCGGCAAAGCGCTGAGCGGTCCCAACGAATTTACTGACAGTCTTCACCACCGTTCGTGGATAGTACAGACCGAGCAGTTGAAGCGCCATCGCCGCACTGATCTGGAGAAGCTGCTGAGCATCTTCGACCAGGACAACCGTACAAGGAACCACCACATCCTGAACGTAGACGAAGACGACTTTCCCGATAAGTACCGTCCCATAATCCGTCGCCTCCGTATGGCCTCCGAGAGCGAAGATATGCAGATAGAGATGGAGATGGAGGATGACTACCTGAAAGAGCTTCAGGACAATGAAAGAACCATCGCGGAACTGGGAAAAGCTCTTGCGGAACAGGGGAAGGCTTTGAAAGAAAAGGACAATGCCCTTGCAGAACAGGAGAAAACCATTATGGAACAGGGAAAAGCTATAGAAGAATTAAAAAAGCAACTGGCCGCGCTACGGAAGTGAAAAGCAGGACTCAGGCTGTTAATTACCGGGATATAGTAAACAGAATATCGTTATTGGATGTGTTTTGCCTGTTATCTGCCAGGCTTTGCTTATAGGTAATGATCTCATATCCGTCGTAACGGTTCAGCTCCGAAGGCGTGCCGAACCATGCAAACCCTGTCTTAGTGTCGTTTAGATAAGTTTATTCCCATCATATTTCAGCCAGGGTCAGGTGCAGGCGTTCTAAAGTATTGATATAATATTCTTAACTTTGTAACCGATAACTAAAAAAAGCAAAACGTTTATGCATATAGCGAATCCAATATACGATGTAGTCTTCAAGTTTATGATAGAAGACAACCGGGTTGCAAAAGCCTTCCTGTCGGCCATTATCGGCGAGGAAGTAATAGAGCTTGATTTTGCCTCCCAGGAGCATACCGTCCGAGTACAGTCCCCAAAGGACGCCGGCCGGGATGAAAGTACTGAAGGCTCAGGAATAAACCTGACGGTCTGCCGTTTTGATTTTTCGGCCCGCATAGCCACATCCGAAGGAGGCTGCAAGACGGTACTGATAGAGTTACAGAAAGCCAAGCTGGCATCCGACATCATGCGTTTCCGCCGTTACGTAGGCCAGCATTACCAGAATCCCGACAATTCGTACGGGGAAGGCGACAGCCGTAAGGCCCGCCAGATATACTGCATCTTCCTTTTGGGTTATGACATAGGCTTTCCTGGCAGCGTGGTCATCAGCGTCGATCCCATGATAAAGGACGTTACGACCGGCAA
>JAISBL010000068.1 GCA_031266215.1 Tannerellaceae bacterium
ACTGAATGTGAATTATGACGCTGATCCATCTCCCAAAGATACGCCTTTTTGAAATTTGTAGAAGCTAAAGCCTTGCACTAAAGTGCATAGTTTTAACTAACGTGCCTGAAAAATAAAAAATAAAGAGGCTGTCCGGTAAAATATGTACTCTTGCTCATGTGGTGCTTTTGTTGCCCGAAGGGACAAAATTATTACTAAAAGAGGGTATCCAAAACTTTTTGGATACCCTCTTTCGATAGTTAAGCAATGCGGAATGCGCATGCCACGGAGATGTTCGTCTTATTTCTTCACAACAGTAAGCGTGGCCTGCGTGATGCCGGCAGACAGGTCTACGGTGAAAATGTAGGTGGCGCCTGACTCTAAGGTGACACCCTGGACGATGCCCAGATTGCCGCTGTCGCGACCGTTGTCACCGTTGCCGACGAAGACGACATTGCTCTGTGTGCTTATGGCATCGCCTCCGAACTCGCCTCCCCAACCTTTCTGATGGAAGAATTTGAAGTTGATATTATCAGCCTTTACCGTTTCGCCGGCGACTACCGTCAACTGATATTTCCTGCCGCCCACGGGAGCCATGCAAAGGGCCTTGTCGGTATTCCAGCCTACTTCGTTGCCGGTTACCGAAGGTTTGCCTACGCCTTCGCCTATTATCCATACCGCACCGCTTCCGTCTTCGGCCAGAGAGGCCGGAGAGTTGCCCGCCAGCGCTTCTACCCTGAAGTACTTCATTGACAGGTTGGCCGATATGCGGTATCTGCCGTCTATCGGAACAAATGTATAGCCGTCGCCGTCTTTGACGAGATAGTCGGCGTCAATCCACCAGTCTGCCATATCGGCCAGGCCGCTGACGGTTATTTCCTGCCCCTGCTTCAGATCGACGTCTATCTCGTAGTTTTCCTTATCGACCATGCTCATCTTACCGTCGTTAAGCAATATCTCGAAGAAAGGAGACGCCTGGTATGTTCTGGTGTTGAACGTTACGGAATAGGAACCGCCCGCGGAGCTTGCAAACGGGATGCTGGCGGTAACTCCTTCAGTGATAGCTCCGCCTTCCCATCCGAAGGTTATTTCCGACCCCTTATCATCTACTACCGGAGTCTTGATGTAAGCCGGCAGGTCGGTTGAAGGGAATGCTTCGGTTACGGCGTACTCGTTGGGCGCACCTGCCGGAAGCATTGGATAAGAAGTGTTTGCCGTCACCAGTATCAGATACGGGTATTGAGCAAGGGTGACAGGGAGGTCTGTCTCCTGACCGGCGCTTTTCATTGTCGTATTGAGCAGGACGAACTTCAGCGTGGCCGTTCCGTCGGGGATGTTCTTGTAGAAGGGTACATGGATAAGGCCTGAGTATTCGCCGTTTTCTTTCGTGCGGATGGTCGTCCGGGCTACTTCTTCTTCTCCGAAATACAGTGTAGCCGTTAATGTAGAGAGCGGAAGTTCGTCGTTTACACTTACGGTAAAGGGCAGGTTATCGCCAAAATGTACGTTGGCGAATGAGGTCCTGACATCCATCACGGGATTTCCCGCAGGTTTTACCGGCTCATCGTCGTCAGAACAGGCTGAGGCGAGAAGCGTAAGGCCCGTTAAGACCGGTATAAGATATTTCATGTAGTACATAATATTAAAGTTATTTTTTCCAGAGGTATGATATAACGGATTTAGCCGGGACGTCGTAGCTGAAATGGTTTTTGCCGTCGTCCAGCGTAATCATTTTGCCGCCTTCGTTGCTGTTGAGCAATACCAGCGAATAAGTGGCATCGGGGTTTTCGAAGGCGGAGTAGAAAAAGCCGGCGTCATCCAATCCGGAGGCTCCGATGCGTACAGCGCCCGGCCTGACGACAGCCGACAGGTGGCCGATGATGAAATAGTGCGAATTGCGGGTGATGGCAGAATAATTGGAGCGGTCGATATCCACTGCGCCGTAGCATGTGCGGCATCCGCCTTCGCGGTTGGGGCCGCGTTCACTGTCGAGCATCAGGTTCCATACGATAACACCTTTGCACCAGTTGTTCACCGTACCGAGGGCCACTTCGCGCATATCTTCAATCAGGCGCAGTTCGAGGTTGCGGCCATCGTTCCATGTTCCGATGGAAGTCTCGGTAAACACCAGTTCACGGTCCGGATGCTGCCGATGGATGTCTGCCAGTTCGGATTTATCTCCGCCGTAGCTGTGATAAGCCGCTCCGGCGACCACTTCGCTGTCTATGCCTGCATCGTATATCCTGACCGGGTAGTCATTCTGATCGGCCATATTGTCGTAGTTGTAATTGTGGTCGAACAGATATATCTTACTTGTCAGTCCGGCCGCTTTGAACCGGGGCGCCATATGGTCTTTCACAAAGGCGAGCTGCTCCTGCCATCCCATGAAAAGCGAAGCCGAATTACCCCTGTTGAGCGGTTCGTTCTGCGGTGTGACGGAATAGATATTAAAGCCCTGTTCCTCGAAAGCCAGCACCCATTTAACGAAATACGTCGCGTAATCGGCATAGTATCGCGGGTTCAACTGTCCGCCGGTCCATGAATCGAACGGTTGCAGGTCGGTGAGGTTGTTTACCTTCATCCATCGCGGGCAGGTCCAGGGCGACCCCATGATCCTGACGTCGGGATTGATGGCCATGATTTCGTGCAGGACAGGAATCACATAGTCGGTCTCCTCCGGTGTCAGTCCGAAGTTCTCTATACCCGGCTCGTCACAGCAGGTATATTCGCTGAGGGAGAAATCAGAGCAGCCGATCGAGATACGGATATAACTCTGCCCCATCCCTTCTTCGGGGCTGAACGTCTCTTTCAGGAATTTATCGCGGTCTTCCTTCTTCATCTGCATCAGGTTATAGCAGGTAGAGCCTGTGACGGCGGCGCCGAAGCCGTCCATCGTCTGGTAACGCGTGCCTGGTTCGAGTCTGATGGTCGAGGGCGACATATTACTCTTATCGCTGAATGCGGCCGCCTGCCTTTTAAACTCCTGCGAACGGGTGTTGGTGGTGACGTAGATCGTTACATCTTCACGGCCCGGGGTGGTTTCTTCTTCGCTCCCGCCCCCTTTGCCTTTGCCGGAGTCGCCGCAGGACGCCGTAAGACAAAGCGCGGCCAGCGGTATGATACATCTCAGATCAAATAATGTCTTCATCTCAATGATACTTTTTCTACATGTACTGTTTTAGTGTTCAAATCTATCGTAAAGCGGTAGTTGGCCGATTCGGCGCGCGGGTCTTCGTCGCCGTTGGGTATCGTCCAGTCGTTATCGCCGGTAATGATCTGCACGCCTGTAAAGGTAAACCCGCCAGCCTGCTTTTCATTGCCCCACGCGGTATTTTCGAAAGGTTTAAACCCGGCGTAATGGTCGTGGTCGCCAGGCGTAAAGAAAGTTCCCTGATAGACGTTATCGGCTATGCGGCGCATCAGGACGTAATTCATCACATTGCCGAAGCCCCACTCCGTATGCACCCGGTGATGTCCGGGGTAGGCCGCTTCTATTTCGGCTGACGTTACGTTTGTGGGGTATCCCAGACCGAAACCACATGCCAGCAGGTATTGCGGATATGCCGGTTCGTCTACGCCTACAAAGACATTTTTGCGCACAGGGTTGTAATAGACGATATATTCGCCGCTTTCGCCAAGGAACTTCACCTGGCTCCCGGATACACGTTCAAAGAAATCGGGGTTATAGATATTCTCCGCTTCGGCCAGTCTGCCCACAAGGGTGTAGGTTTTACCTTTTTCGAGGCTGCGCTTAAGCGTGCGGAACGATTCGTTGAAGATATCTTCGTTGCCGAAGGCAGTCAGCGCCCAGTCATCGGAGCCGACTACGCCTCCTGTCGTGGATACCCCGAAGGTGACGTTGTCGTAAACGAATGTCTTTGTATAATCTCCGCCCGGAGTGTAGACAAAGGCCTGTTCGCCCCGCTCGTCTACCATTCCCATCCGTCCGTTCACATTGCCGTAGACATGGCCGCTGTAGTCGATAGTATTATCGGCGTTCAGCTTTTCGGCCAGCATAAAGCGGAACGATCCGTCGAGCGTGAGGCCGGTTCCCTCGAACCTGTCTTTGTTTCCGCTTTGCGGCAGCAGCCTCACAACATCACCGTCTGTCACGAGGTAAAGCTGGTTGTATGAAGGGCGGCGCCCGGTCAGCCCGGTTACCTCCGAAGAAGTTGTTCCATTCAATACATTCCCGGCTACGAGGCTGACCGTAACAGGGGCATTATCCTGTTGTCCGCTCTGTAAGGGGACAATCAGCGGGTAAGAAACATCGGTCGTACCGCCGGCGAGAGGTATGGCGCCGGAGGCAAGCACCCGGCCGCCGGAAACCATTTCATACTTCAGAGTGGCGAGCATGGTTGCCGGGTCGGAGACTTTGGCGATAAGCGTCACCGAATCTCCAAAGGTAAAGCCGGCAGGCTCGACGGCGGCCGATCCGATGACCGGGGCCGATTCTTTCCGGGGGCCGTATTCGTCATCGCAGGCGGCGAGTGAACATACGATCAGTCCGGTCAGGATGGAAAACCTATATATAAAGTTCATATTGCTATTCTTTTTTAATTAGATTACTGATTCGGATTAATAGCCGGGATTCTGTACAAGGTTCGGATTCTGGTCGATCACGTCCTGGGGAATCGGTAAGATATACGACAGGCCGGTGAAAGGATATACCTGCGCCGGACGGCCTTCGTCTTTGGCATATACGGCATTCATCACCTCTTCTACCTTGTCGAGGCGGACAAGGTCAAACCAGCGCTGTCCTTCAAGGGCCAGTTCGAGGCGGCGCTCTTTAAGGTATGCATCCAGGATAGCTTCCCTGCCGGAAGCGGCCGATCCCGGAAGAGCGCTCAGGCCGGCACGGCGGCGCGTCTGGTTGATTATCTGGGCGGCGCCGTTGTAATCACCTTTCTGAATCAGGGCTTCGGCCTTCAACAGCAGTATGTCGGAATAACGCAGCTTGATGATACTGCTGTAAGCGCTACGGCATTTGTACATAAACGGATAGTTGTTTGCCGGATAATACACATTCCAGTCGCACTGATAGAAGACTATTGTTTGCTCGTAGCGTTTGTCGCCCGGCTCGTTGTTGAAAGCCTTAATCAGATCGCGCGAAGGAGTGATCCACTTCAGCCATGTGAAACTCTCCGTCCAGTTATTCAGCGGACGCCCGAACATCCATGTTACCCAACTGGCATTGCCGGGGAAGAACTGCGCTTCGAAGATGGTTTCCTTCGTATTCCTCGCCTTTGTTTCAATCGCCATATTATCCTGTGACGGAGGCGAAGCCGGGTCGGCCAGTACAACATCGAACAGGTCGCCGAAGTCGTCTGCCAGCGCATAACCGTCGGCCGACAGTTCGTCGGCAAACCTTATTACCTTATCGTAATCACGCAACGGCTTTTCGGCGTATACCTTAGCCAGCAGGGCACGGGCTACCGCTTTTGTGAGCTGCGTTTTGTCTCCTTTGTTATCATCCGGGGCGTTCTGCAAACCTTCCAGCAGGTCTTTTTCCACCTGCCGGTAGATGGTCAGCTCATCGGATTGGGGAGGGAAATAGGCCGGATACACCTCGGCGATCGTTTCCGAAGATATATCGCCGGCGGTAGTTATCACCAGCGGGATATTTCCCCATATCCGCACCATATCAAAGTAAATCATCCCGCGCAGGATCTGCGCTTCGGCTTTAAACTGGCGTTTCTCGGCATCGGTAAGCGCCGGGTCGGTCACTTCGTCTACATGGCATATCATTTTGTTTATCTGCGCCACATTTCCAATATGCCCGTTCCAGTCGCGTTTCAGGTTGGTGTTGGAGCCTTCGATGGAGTTAACCTCAAACGGCGTTGTTTCGGCATTGGGAGAACCGGCGTACGCATTGTCTGAGTGCGATTCGGCAAGCAGCAGCATATCAAGGTACCAGTGTTCCTGCCCGTTCTTATATAAGTTCAGAAGCGTCTGGCGATGTGAAACCACGGCCTCCTTATCCTTGAACACCACCTGTACGCTGTCTTTGCTTACGCCCTCGGTTACGTCCGAATATGTATCCACCGGATTGTAATCCAGCGAACAGGATGCCAGCAAACAAGCCGCCAGGGAGGATATAATATATTTCGTTTTCATTTTAATTACTGATTTAGAATTCAACATTTATACCAAAAACAAAAGAGCGGCTATGCGGATACGTTCCCCAGTCGATACCCTGTATGGCGCCCTTACCGGCTTGTGTTCCCCATTCGTTTACTTCGGGGTCCATACCTTCATATTTCGTAAACGTAACGAGGTTGGTAGCCGTAACGTAGGGTTGCAGGCGTGAAATGCCCAGTTTGCCCAGAATCCCGCCCCTGAAATTGTAAGAGAGCGTAATGTCTTTGATACGCAGGTAACTGCCGTCTTCAATAAAGTAGCTGGATGGCTGTATGTTAAACCCGGCTTTAGGAACATCGGTAATCTGTCCCGGCGTACGCCAGCGGCTGAGTACTTTGACGGATTGGTTTTTCAGGTCGTACATCCCCTGTATATCTCCCTTTGAGGCATTGAAGATGTCGTTGCCTACCGATCCCTGTAGGAATATATTAAGGTTGAAGCCCTGATACGAGAACGTATTGGTCATACCGTAGGTGAACAGCGGGTTCGGGTCGCCGATGTAGGTCTTGTCCGAAGCGGTGACCTTTCCGTCTTCATTGATGTCGCGGTACATAAGTTCGCCTGTTTCCGGGTCTACTCCGTCGCTTATATATCCGAAGAATCCTCCAAGCGGACGTCCCGGTTCGTTACGCACTACGCGCGTCTGGTGGAAAGCCTGCGTTGTTTCGGCATCGTAATATATCTGTTGAAGCTCCAGCTTTTCCAGTTTGTTCTTGTTGAAAGAAATATTGAAGTCCGTATTCCATGTCAGGCGGCCTGTCAGATTACGGGAGCTTACCGTAAACTCAAAGCCGCTGTTCATCATCTCGCCTTCGTTTCTTACAATCTCGTTTGCCGCGGCGGCCCCCGAAGGCAGGGTAACGTACATCAGCATATCCTTCGTATACTTATAATAATAATCCACTCCCAGCGTCAGGCGATCGCCGAAGAGGGTAGCATCCAGTCCGATGTTGGTTTGCGACGTTGTTTCCCACGTAAGGTCCGATGTGCGGAGGTTGGCCTGTGTGATTAGCGGAAGCGCATTCTCCCTTCCGGTCTCAAACCATGCCTGGCGGTTGATATTATACCTTTGCAGGTAGGCATAATCACCCACGCCGGACTGGTTACCTGTTTGTCCCCAGCCTCCTCTTATCTTCATGTCGTCCAGCCATGCGAAGTCCTGCATAAAGCCTTCCGAGGACATCCTCCATGCCGCGGAGAACGACGGGAAAACGCCCCATCGGTGATCGGGATGCAGCTTTGAAGAGCCGTCTCCACGAACGTTGAAGGTAAAGAGGTATTTGCTGTCGTAGTTATAAGACAGGCGACCGAACATGGACATGATGCCCCATTCGTTGGCATTCGTCCCCGTATCGTTCCACGAGATTTTATTTGCCGCATTCAGTGTATGGATGGAAGCGTCCTTGTAGTGGGTGCCGTTGATATACGATTTAGACCATTTGGAGTCTGTCCACGATGTACCTGCCATAGCTTCGATGTTATGGCCTGCGGCGAATGTTTTTTTATAGGTCAGGACGTTGTCGAATACCAGCAGCGTATTCATAACCCGTTCGTCTTTTCCGCTGCCCCAGTCGTCGCGGTCGGAAGCATGTACCGGAGGGGTAAACTCAATTTTATTACTATTACGGCGGTCTAAGGTGAAGGAGGATTTCAACGTCAGTTCCGGCATGAAGGTAATTGTCATATTACCTGATGCGATCAGACGGTTTTCGGTGTCCGAATTGTTCTTTCCGTTTTCTATAGACTCAAGCGGGTTTGTAATATTTTGTCCGAAGAACATACGGTTGTATAACCCGTCTTCATTCCGTATCGTCGATGCCGTGGGAAGGTTTACGACTGCCAGCACTACCCCGCCGCGGTTTGATCCCTGTCCTGTTGTTACGCCGTTCTTTGAATTGTCGGAGTAAGAAACGTTCAGTCCGAAGTGCAGCCATTTACGTATCTGGCTGTCCACGTTGGCCCTCATATTGAAGCGGCGGAAGAAGGCCGAGTTCAGCACACCCTTTTCATCCAGATAACCACCGGATACAAAGTAGCGCAACTTTTCATTTCCGTCCGACACCTGCAACTGGTAGTTCTGCGTAAGGCCGGTTCCGTACACCTCCCTGTACCAGTCAGTCTGGTCGGTTATCCCTCCGGGAATCGCTCCCGGGCGCAACTCATCCATCAGTTCCTTGTACTGCGAAGCATTCAGCGATTTAATCTGGTTCGCTACATTATTTATACCCATCTGTATACTCGCCGCCACCCTGGCGCCGTCGCCCGCCTGTCTGGTGGTAATAAGTACAACGCCATTTGCGGCGCGTGATCCGTAGATAGCAGCCGAAGAAGCGTCTTTCAATATTTGCAGACTTGCAATATCGCTCGGCGAAAGGAAGTTAAGGTTGTCCACCGGTACTCCGTCCACAACATACAACGGGTCGTTGCTCCCATTGAAAGAAGTGGTGCCGCGGACGCGGATAACCATCTCGCCTCCGGGAGAGCCATTGGGCTGGTATACATTCACCCCTGCGGCTTTCCCCTGGATAGCCTGTGCAGCCGATACGATAGGACGTTCTTCCATATCTTTCAACGATACAATGGAAACAGCCGTCGTTACATCTTTTCTGGCTACCGTACCGTAACCGATAACCACCACTTCATCGATCAGTCTGCTGTCTTCTTCGAGCGTAACATTGATCACACGGCGACCTCCGGCAGCGACTTCCGATACGGTATATCCGATGTACGAAAACACCAGTGTTGCATTACTGTCGGTAACATCTATCCGGTAATTACCGTCAAAATCCGACACCACTCCATTGTTTGTTCCCTTCACCACGACATTCACTCCAATCAGGGGTTCACCCGAAGAATCACTTACCGTGCCTCTTATATTTATGGCATTTTGCGCCCTTAGCGATATACCGCCAAGGCCCATAGTCAGCAACATAATAAGAATAAGAGGAATTTTAATTTTGAAAAAATCAGTTTTCATACGCGATTTGTTTATAAACGTGAGTATTAGTTTTGTCAGTCTAAACTTAAATTCGTCTTGTAAGTATTAGCTCCTACACAAATGTACTTAAACACTTTTTCACTTTTACGTGGAGGGGTAATAAAGTGGGCAAAGGCAGATAAGACAAAAAGATATAACTTTTATAATCAATCCGTTGAAACGAAAAAACATAAATGTGAAAGTGGAAAAGGTGGGTAATGAAAAAGAGAAATATCCTTAGAGCCTGTTTAAATTTTAAAGCAGTAAAATATTAAGGGCGTTTCCTGAGTTGGATTATATGTGACGCCACGATGCCGAAAGATTACTCACATTAATGCCCTAAGGACTTAAAGCCTTTAAGACTGCACAACAATATATATGCAATGGCGGCAATGTAGAACGCGCCCGTGCACTGTCTTTCAATGTGTGCCGACGCTGTAGGCGTCAAATTTGAGTAACTGCGGGTGCAGCCCGCAGCATAAGCAACCCTCCCCACCTTGCAGAACTGCGAAGCTGTTCAACAGGGGTGTGTTTTCGGATGAGAGACGCCTTGCACCTCTCTGTTTTTAGCTTCCTGCCGGGGTGATTTATCTCTCGCGGACTGATGTTTATGGGTTTATCGGATTATGGTTTAAAAGACTGGCCCACAACAGGCAGTGAGTGTCATTGGCGATATAGGAAATATGTGCGGGTTGGTTTGGTGAATGTTTGTACCTGTCTGATGTCTGGAATGGTGAACTATTGGGGCGGTAATAGCACGGTGACGGTGAACTTCAGGGATGGTTTTGATGAGGGTATTAGGTTGATATACAGTAGCTTTGCGTCGTAATTTAAAATTATTCAATATGAAACATCTTGGTTTTTTTCTCGTGGCGGCTCTTGTCGCCACTTCCGCCTGCAGCAGAGCAGGCGATCCTGAAGAAGGTGGCGTAACTATCGAAA
>JAISBL010000116.1 GCA_031266215.1 Tannerellaceae bacterium
ATGATATGTGAACACATTTCGATGATATGTGGCCACACTTTGATGATATGTGAACACATTTCAATGATATGCGGTCACACTTCGATGATATGTGAACACATTTCAGTGATATGTGAACACACTTTCGATGAAAGGCATCATTTTTACCCTTCGCTTGTGCCGGTATCACTCAGAATCGCCATTCTATAATTTAACGGCATTCAATAGCCTCTCTTTCATCTCTTCATCAAAACGATTTAAATCCTCCGGGACTAAGGTTTCATCAAGGAGAAGTCCTGCAAGAACCATAAAATACGTCGATCCTCTTAAATCGTCATATCTCATCCCAATATGCTTATCAAAAAGACTTCACTTTCTTATAGAGATTCAAATACGCTTCATGCGGACTTTTAGACTCTTGTCCTCGTTTAGAGATAGAAATTTCTATTTCTTCAAGAAATCTGCCACATTCTATTTGCAACGAGTTTTCAATTAACTCCCTTGCTATCTTCTTTTGACTTTTAGATAATTCTAAGCTCATGGCTTTTAGTTATTAAAGTTTAAATTGAATCCGGTTGTCCGGAATTTCCGATACCAGGTTCAGAAAAATAAAAAGTCTCTGAAAATCAATAGGTTTTCAGAGATATGCTTTATTTTTTGATTTTCTTTCGTGCGGCTGAAGGGACTCGAACCCCCACGCTGTGAAGCACCAGATCCTAAGTCTGGCGTGGCTACCAATTACACCACAGCCGCATGTTTTGTGTGTGGCAAAGGTAATCCTTTTCCGGTCATCTGCAAACTTTACGGAGATTTTGGCCGAGGTGTTAACCGGCTGACAATAACAGCCTGATGGCTTCTTCGACGAGGGTGTCCCTGCCATTTTCGACGTCTTCGGCGGCCAGTTCGACCGGTATGTCCGGCTCAATGCCTAATTCGGTCTGTTGCCTGTTGATGTCTAATATAGGGCTGGTAGAGAAACGAATGCGCCATCCGTTGGGCAATTCCGACATGAAAGGGAATCCGCTGCCGCCGCCCGTGCTGCCGCCAAGTGTCTGCACGTTCGGCAGAACACGCATTTTACTGACGAAATTATTCGCTGCACTGAAACATCTGCGGTTGGTTAACAGAATGACAGGCTTTAACCATAAGTCGCCACGGGAAGGCTCCAGATAGAGCGGATAAGGTTTGGAAAAGTCATGGTGCCCTTTTCCTGTTTTATGCTGGATGTATCCGCATAATGTTTTCTTGTCAAGGAAGCGGGAGGCAAAGCGGTCGGAATTAGTCAGCGAGCCTCCGCCGTTGTCTCTTACATCGACAATGATCGCTTTGCATGTTTTGAACGTCTCGAATATCTTGTTTAATTCCGACTCCAATATGCTTTCATTGAAACTGCCGTAATAAATATAGCCTATCCGGTTGTCGGCCAGGCAGGCATAGCGGATCTCATCATAGTCGCCGGCGCGTGCGCCCTGTTTGTAATAATTCTGAATGACGCTCCAGTCAAAGTTGGGAGGGTATGGCTGGAACCATCCGTCGTAGGCAGAGTAGAAATATTTTGCGATAACATTAACGTGCCCGTCCTGCAACTCATGGGTCATGGAGGAAAGTATCTGGAACAGCTCACGCTCGTCGGTCTCATCGTGAATCATGGCGGCGTATTTATCGTGTATAGCGTCCCAGTCTATTTGCTTGTAGTCAAAGAAACAGTAGTTCTCGTCCAGTATCTGCCAGCAGGACTCAAAATTTACGAGCGGAGATTCGTCAAATTCATCCCTCATATCGCATCCGTGAAAGAAGAATATCGCTATAATGCAGATGCAAAAGGCAAAGGTATATGTCAGATACTGTTTCATCGCAATACAAAGTTTTTAACCAATCCAATCATGAAGGTGTTGGAAAGGATTCGCGTTTCAAGGAATTTCTCATCCGAAGCGTAGAACTTACACAGGTACCCCAGCCGGAGCGTAGCGCTGTTCATGGGAATATCAAGCGATATGTAGTTTTTAAGCGACAGCTTGTTATGAAAAGAGTTCAGGGTAATTATATTCGAAGTGTTACCTTCATTGAATATCTCATAATATGAGCTTTTATATGGCGGCGAGAAAAAGACGCCCGCAAAAGGTATTTCTCCCTGGTAGCGCAGGATGACGGGGTATTTGCCTACCCGTAAGGTGTGAAAGAGGATTACGGAAAATCCCATGTCGGCATCGACCTTTGCAGATAACGGATTATTCCCGTTGCGCGTATTGTAGATGAATCCGCCCATCAGGTGGACGAATGCGCCGGGAAGCAGGCGGGAGTTCGCTCCCAAAGGGATGCGGTAGTGATATGCCAGGGAATAATCTGCAAAGGCCCCGAAGTCATTGAGGTTTTCCGCCGGGTTCCTGGTAGACGTTATGTCTACGCTTATGGTTTGCTGCCGCGAAAAATGCATGTCGCGCAGCATAGTCATGCGTTCGTTGAAGATGCGCGCCCCCCAGCCGGTATATGTAAAGGGTGAGAGGTAGGTATCTTTTACCTGCGATGCGCCGAAACCTGCCAGGGTTCCTTCATTCATACCCTGCGGAATATCTTCGCTGTTGAATTGTGCGAAGAGCGGGCAGGAGATGAAGCACAAACACAAGTATACGATAGCTTTTTTCATTGGCTTATTCGTCAAACAGTTTCATCTGTCCGGTAATTTCGTCAATAAGATCCGAAGTGCTCTTTATCTCTTCCGGCGCCTCTTTTACGTCTTTATCGTCAGGCTCCGGTTCAGGTCCCGGGGTTTCAGGAGTGGCGGGCTCAGGTTCCGGGGTGCGGCGCACAGGCTCCAGTTCGTTTATGGTCTGTATTTCATAAGAAGATATCCGTTTACCCCGCGTTTTGAAGCCCTTCACCTTAATAAACTCCTCTGCGTCGATGATCATAGGCTCGCGACTGCTGTCATTTCCTCCGAAGACAACTTCTATGCGCGGACAAGCTTCGTCGGTAAGTAAAAAGAGCCGGCTGTCGGGATTTTCGCTCACAAAGTTCTGCTTGCGGTTATTTATAGCTTCCAGTTGGAAACGTTTGAGGTAGCGGTATCCCTGGTCTGCATCGAAGAAAGCGGCCGTCCATATCTTTGACGGGTTATATTTTTCTATCGTAAGTATATTATCTTCATAATGATTGCTGAGGTCGAAGTTCGTAGTATAGAAATCACCGTTGCGCAGGACAACCAGAATCAGGTCGTCGTACTGAAATTCGCCCAATTCGTCACCCCGTCCTTCGTAGTTAAGGCGCAACACAGTCCAGTCGAACCACACCAGTCTGCCGCCGAGCGTGGAGCGTCCTTTTTGCTTGAGGGTTATCTTATGTATTTCGGCTTTCGTAAGGATATTGCCCATAGCGTTACGCGCCTTTATGCCTACTTCGCTGAAATCCTTTTCAAAGACAAGCAGTTTTTGCCGCGGCTTGGGCTTGAGGATGATTTTTATCGTTTCGGCTTCGCCATTGGGGTTCACGCTGAAATATAGTATGCGCGAACCTTCGGCGCCTTTTGTCAGAACGTACTCCTTGTCTCTGTTGACGCCTGTTATATTGAACCGTTTGATAAAATTGACGCCCATTTTACCGTCCCGGTAGACTACGTTATAGATAGTCCGGCTATCGTTCCGCGTGAAGATATTGATGTATATGATGTCTTTCCCGACAAACATTTTATCTGAAACCCTGACGATCTTATAAGTTCCGTTACGGTAAAAGATAATGACATCGTCCATATCCGAGCAGTTACAGACAAACTCATCCTTTTTCAGGGACATGCCGATGAACCCTTCCGCCCGGTTTATATACAGCCTCTCGTTGGCCTCCGCCACTTTTACTGCTTCTATGGTATCGAAGTTGCGTATTTCCGTTTGCCGGGAATAATTCACTCCGTATTTTTCCTTCAGATTTACAAACCATTCGATAGTATATGCGACGATGTTATTCAGGTTATGGTCTATCTTCTTAATATCTTTCTTTATCTGTGCTATCAGGGCATTACTCTTATCGGAATTGAATTTGAGGATGCGCCCCATTTTAATTTCCATCAGGCGCAGGATGTCGTCACGAGTTATTTTGCGGATAAAGCTCTCTTTAAACGGTTCGAGCCGGTGGTCGATATGCTCGACGGCCTGACTCATGTTCCTGGCGTTTTCAAAGTCTTTGTCTTTATAGATACGCTCCTCAATAAATAATTTTTCCAGCGAGGCGAAGAAAAGCGCTTCCTCCTGCTCTGCTTTCTGAATCTCCAGCTCTGTACGCAGCAGTGCGAGGGTGTTGTCGGCAGAATGGCGTAACACGTCGCTCACGGTGAGGAAGTGGGGTTTGTCGTCCTTAATAACGCAACAGTTGGGCGAGATGCTTATCTCGCAATCAGAGAAGGCATATAGAGCGTCGATGGTCTTATCCGGCGAAACGCCGGGCATCAGGTGTATAAGTATTTCTACATTCCCGGCGGTATTGTCGTCAATCTTCTTTATTTTGATTTTCCCTTTATCGTTGGCTTTCAGGATTGATTCAATCAGCGAAGAGGTTGTGCGCCCATATGGGATTTCACTTATGGCAAGTGTTTTAGCGTCAAGTTTACTGATCTTGGCGCGCACTTTCACCGAACCGCCCCGTTCTCCATCGTTGTATCTGCTGACGTCAATATATCCCCCTGTCTGGAAGTCGGGATAGAGCGTAAATGGTTTGTCTTTCAGGTAAGCGATGGATGCATCTGACAGGTCGTTAAAGTTATGTGGAAGAATTTTCGACGAAAGTCCTACAGCGATACCTTCCACGCCCTGCATCAGCAATAAGGGGAATTTGACCGGCAGAGTTACCGGTTCTTTATTGCGGCCGTCATAAGAAGGCTGCCAGAGCGTTGTTTTGGGATTAAAGATCGTAGCGAGAGCAAACCCGGAAAGCCGGGCTTCGATATAACGCGGAGCTGCGGCCCCGTCGCCCGTCAGTATATTACCCCAGTTTCCCTGGCAGTCGATAAGCAAATCCTTCTGGCCCAACTGAACCAGAGCATCTCCGATCGATGCATCTCCGTGAGGATGAAACTGCATGGTATGGCCCACTATATTGGCTACCTTGTTATAACGTCCGTCGTCAAGGCGTTTCATGGAATGCAGGATGCGACGTTGTACCGGCTTTAGTCCGTCATTAATGTGCGGTACGGCGCGTTCGAGAATTACGTATGAGGCGTAGTCAAGGAACCAGTTTTTATACATCCCTGAAAGATGATAAGTGACGTTACCTTTATCTCCGGGCGCTTTATAATCCGAGTGTTTTTCAGAGGGCGGATATTCCTCTTCGTTTATTCCATTGTTTATTTCGTCAGGAGAAAGGTTTTCGTGTTCTGTCTTTTCGTTTTCGTTATATCCTCCGGCTGTAAAATCTTCAAATTCCATATGTTGCAACTATCTTTTTTTGAACAAATTGCACAAACTTACGCAAATTTCCCGGAAATATACCATGCGTAATAAAAAAAGGCCCGGGTTCTGCAATCTGCAAAACCCACGCCTTATACTGGCAGACAACCACTTATATGGTGTGGCCGAACTATATTTTCACTCGCTTTTTACCACCTCGGCGGGGTTAGTGCCGGCGGCTTTCAGAACCTGCCCCAGGACGGTTAGCAAAACCACTGCCGTTACTCCCGCAATCACCCCTGCCGGCAACCACCAGGGTATGTCCGTGCGGTAGGCATAGCCCTGTAGCCAGCGGTTCATGGCAATATAAACCGGCGGCAGAGCCACTATACCGGCTATTATCACCTGCAGGGTGTGTTCGCGGAAGAACATGCGGACAACGTCGCCGGCTTCGGCTCCTGCTATCTTTCGGATGGCTATTTCCTTGCGACGCCGACGGGTGGAGGCCGTGGCTACGGCGTAGATCCCGAAGAGCGAAATCAGCATGCAGACTGCGGCCAGTACGGAAAACATCTTTAACCCGGTCTGTTCCGACTGGTTGAGACGGTCGTACAGTTCGCCTACAGGAGTCAGGCTGACATCTGCAAGTGTGGCATCAATGTCGGGGAAAATAGCGGCGATCCGCTGTATCGCTTCCCATTCCCCGCCGGAGGCGACACGGATGTACAATGTATTGGATGGGTCGGGTGATGGTATGAACAGGGTCGGATGTATGCTGTTGCGGAGCGACAGTGTGTGAAAGTCTTTCACCACGCCCGCCACTTCGTATTCCTCCATGACCGGGGACGATATGCGGATAATGGCGCCGGTCGGTTCGGTAAGTCCCATAACCCGGACGGCTTCCTCGTTGAGGACTATCTTCTGCATCTGGCCCTCGCCCCACCATTCTCCGACAGGCATATCTAATCCGAATGTTTCGGCAAACCGGCTGTCGGTAAGGATGACATTGAAAGCCGGCTTTTCGTCTGATGGCTTCCCCTGCCATTCCACTTCGGTGACCGTAGTAAAAGGATCGGCATTGTGTTGAGGCTCGAACCGGGCGTCGGTTATGCTCTCTATCTGCGGGATGGCGGCAAGTTCATGCATCAGGGCAGACTGCACTTTTCCCGTATTATCTGTAAACCCCGACAATTGTATGATCCCGCTGCGGTCGAACCCCAGGTCTTTGTGGTTGACAAAACGCATTTGCATCATCACTACCAGCGCCGCGACAATGAATACAACACTGACGGCGAGTTGCAGTACGACAGCCACACGCCGCAACGCAGGCTGGCCTTCATGTTTTCTTTCCGACTGTGGACGCATGGCCAGATGGCTCAGCCTCCGGAATTGAATAAAACCGATGAGCAGCGTCAGTGCCATTACTCCTGCTCCGCAAACAGCGAAAAGGAGGATCAACTGAGGCATTCCGATCTCAATATCCAGCAGTCCCGAAAACGCGGGACGGGCGATGGCGACAAAGCAAATGGCCGGCAACAACGCCAGGAGGATAGCACATGACAACTCGAACATCATCTGCCCGGCGAGTTGTCCGCCCGTAGCGCCGTGCACCGTGCGCAGGCGTAACTCACGCAGGCGCTGGCGGAAAAGGTCGAGGTGCAGGTTCATAAAGTTGAACAGCGCGCTGAAAAGCAACAATATCCCGGATGCGACGAACAGCCGTATAAAGTTCAGCGTAAACGGTGCGCCGGAGTTCAGCCGGTGACGTACGTCGCCCACAGGCATCATCCTCAGCTCGACGTTGTCATTTACCTCCAGCCGCGAGGTAAGATCGCGCAGCTCTCCTGCAATTGCGCCGATGTCTGCGCCGGGATAAAACTTCACATACAAATCCATGAGGAACATTGTCCATTGCGCCTCCTCCGGCATCTCGGAGAAATATCTCAGCATATCGTGGGAAATGAGCGCATCAAAGGGCAGATTAGTGTTCGCCGGAGGGTCTTTCACCACGGCTGTCACCGTGTAGGGAGGATAGGAAGAGTTCATTGTAGTTTGCACCTGCTGCCCGATGGCTTTTTCCACATCTCCGAACAGGCTGACAGCCGCAGTTTCGGTAAGGACAATGTTGTTCATTGTTTGCAACGGCTGGCGGGCGTCGCCGCTGACCGTCACCTGCGGGAAAACACTGAAAAAAGCGCTGTCGGTGTAAAGCATGCTCAGCCGGGCGTGCGGCGTTTCCCCGGCCCGGCAATTCTCCTGAGAAGCTATAAAAACTGCGGATGCTTCTACTGCCGGGAAGCGCTCATGCAGTTTCTTTTCCAGAATTCTGGAAACACCTTCATTTACTTTGCCCGATTGTTTTTCCACGGCGTAGATGCGATAGATATTCTCAGCGCCGGGATAAAAACCGTCGTAAGACGTTTCGTAACGCATCCAGTAAAGCGCCGGGACGAAGCAGGCCAGACCGAAGGCCAGACCAAAAATCCCGGTAAGCGACTGCGTCCTGTATTTCCACATATTGCGGAAGGCCGTTTTGAAATAATGTGCTATCATGGTTCAATTATAAAAATTACTCTTCATTTTTCACTCGCTTTTTACCACCTCGGCGGGATTACTGCCGGCGGCTTTCAGAACCTGCCCCAGGACGGTTAGCAAAACCACTGCCGCTACTCCCGCAATCACCCCTGCCGGCAACCACCAGGGTATGTCCGTGCGGTAGGCATAGCCCTGTAGCCAGCGGCTCATGGCAATATAAACCGGAGGCAGAGCCACTATGCCGGCTATTATCACCTGCAGGGTGTGTTCGCGGAAGAACATGCGGACAACGTCGCCGGCTTCGGCTCCCGCTATCTTGCGGATGGCTATTTCTTTGCGACGCCGCCGGGTGGAGGCCGTGGCTACGGCATAGATGCCGAAGAGTGAGATCAGCATGCAGACTGCGGCCAGTACGGAAAACATCTTTAACCCGGTCTGTTCCGACTGGTTGAGGCGGTCGTACAGTTCGCCTACCGGCGTCAGGTGAACGCCTGCCATTGTAGCATCGATACCGGGAAGGATGGCGTTGATCCGCCCTATCGCCTCCTGTTCATGACCGGGAGCGGTTCGGATGTACAGGATGTTGTCGGTGACAATCTCGCTCTGTGAGTCTGATTGCCTGAAGATAGTGGGTTGGATGCGACTTCGGAGCGACAGTGTATGGAAATCATTTACCACGCCCACTATTTTGTATTCCTCTATATAATCGGGGTCGCTCATAAAAACGGACATCCTGATAATTGTTCCCACCGGTTCGTCAAGCCCCATCACACGTACTGCCTCCTCGTTGAGAACGATTTGATTCGCTCCGCTTTCATCCGGCCATTTTCCCATAAGCATGTTCAGGCCGAATGTTCCGGCAAACCGGCTGTCGGTGGGGATGACATGGAAAGCGGGCTTTTCGTCCGGCTGTTTCCCCGGCCATTCCAACAGAGTGACTATTTCCTCATTGCTGGCGTTGTGTTTAGGCTCGAAAGTGGTTGTAGTAACGTCTGTGACTTGCGGGATGGCTTCAAGCTCATGTATCAGGGCTGTCCGCACACTCTTTTTTATCTGGGTGAGCAAACCGGACAATTGTATGATTTCACCGCGGTTGAAGCCAGGGTCTTTGTGGTTGACAAACCGTATTTGCATCATTACCACCATTGCTGCGATAATAAATACAACGCTGACGGCCAGTTGCAGGCTAACGGCCATACGCCTTAATGCCGGTTGCCCGGCGGCCTTTCCTTCCGGCTGCGGACGCATGGCAAGCCGGCCCAGCCGCCTGAACAGCATAAAACCGGTGAGCAGCATCAGAGCCATCACACCTGTTCCGCAGACAGCAAACAGAAGCATCAATTGCGGCATTTCCATCGCGATATTCAGCAGTCCGGAAAATGCGGGACTGACAACGACGACAAAGCAACAGGCAAAAAACAGGGCCATAAGGATAGCGCAGGACAGTTCAAACATCATCTGCCCTGTGAGTTGCCCGCCGCCGGCCCCGTGTACAGCGCGCTGGCGAAACTCGCGGCTGCGTTGGCGAAAAAGGTCGAGGTGCAGGTTCATGAAGTTAAATACTGCGCTGAACAGCAGTAAAATCCCGGCTGCAACAAAGAGACCGATGAAATTCAGAGTAAAAGGTATGTCGGAGGCCAGTTGCTGATGAACGTCGCTGACAGGCATCATCCGCAACTCAATTCTGGAGTTTACGCCCAGCCGCGATGTATAATCACGCAGCTGTTCTGCCAGGTCGCCGGCGTTTGCGCCGGGATGCAACTTCACATATGCCTGTGTGCTGAAATGATTCCAAATCCACGGAACAGCGTCAGCCGACTCCACCAGGCGGTAAGAGATAATAGCGTCAAACGGCAGACTGGTATTGTCCGGCGGGTCTTTTACCACGGCTGTGACCGTGTAGGGCGGATAAAAATAGTAATACAGGCTTTGTATCTGCTGTCCGACAGCTTTTTCCACATCGCCGAACAAATTTATCGCCACCGTTTCGGTAAGTACAATGCTGTACATCGCCTGCAACGGCTCCCGTGCGTCTCCGCTGACAAACTCCTGCGCGAAAACACTGAAAAAAGCATTTCCCGTAAGCAGCGTGCGCAGCCTTACGTACGGCGCTCCATCGGCGCTACAGGCATTTGTCTCCGGGTAAAAACCTGCGGAGGCTTCCGTTGCAGGAAACTGTTCACGCAGCAGCAATACTAAAGGCTCCTGAACCATTTCGTTCACCTTGCCCGATTGTTTTTCCACGGCGTAGATGCGATAGATATTCTCAGCGCCGGGATAAAAACCGTCGTACGACGTTTCGTAGCGCATCCAGTAAAGCGCCGGGACGAAGCAGGCCAGACCGAAGGCCAGACCAAAAATCCCGGTAAGCGACTGCGTCCTGTATTTCCACATATTGCGGAAAGCCGTTTTGAAATAATGTACTATCATATCAATTACTTGTTAAAGTACGGCGGATTAATGTTTTATGAATGGCAAATATGTCTCCTCTTCCGGGTAAAACATACCGGCGAATTACTGAATCGCTCAGGCGAATCGCTAAAAAGGCATGGCGATTGGCTCAAAAGACATAGCGATCGTCCCAAAAGACATAGCGATCGGCCCGAAAGACATAGCGATCGGCCCGAAAGACATAGCGATTGGCCCAAAAGACATAGCGATTGGCCCAAAAGACATAGCGATCGGCCCAAAAGACATAGCGATTGGCCCGAAAGACATAGCGATTGGCCCGAAAGACATAGCGATTGGCCCGAAAGACATAGCGATTGGCCCGAAAGACATAGCGATCGGCCCAAAAGACATAGCGATTGGCCCAAAAGACATAGCGATCGGCCCAAAAGACATAGCGATCGGCCCGAAAGACATAGCGATCGGCCCAAAAAGCAGGGCGATTCGTTTAAAAGAAGGTATGCTTCGGGCTGTTCCCACGTATATACCTGCCATCCGCCGCCTGATGTAAGGGCCTTTCAACAGCCATAATGCCGTTCGTTCACATTAAATCTTGTAATAATCTTCCCAGCCTCTGCGTGGAAGGTCGCCAAAAAGCATCTGGTTGGCCAGCGCATTATTGGTAATACGCTTTGTGTCTCTGTCGAACAATAATTTTTCGCCCAGCAACTGGCCAAGTACGCCCAGGCAAAACACCTGGCTCAAAGGGCCTGCTATGGAAAATGGCGAACGCGGTTTTTCCTTTCCCATGCAACTGAGCAGGAAGTTGGCATAATGGTTCGACGGGCTTTGGGGGACTTCAGGCAGGCGCGGCTCCATCTCTTTTGCCTTTGCTTCGGGGATAACAGACAGTATGCTGCCGTGGGAGCCACCCTTGAAAGTAAGGGTTTTCGTATAAATCTCTTTCCCCGGATTCAGCTTCATGGGCTGTATCTTCCCTCCTGCAACAGGCGGGATGTTGGGGTCTATCTCCGATACGCCGTATCCTTCGGGCACCTGGGGAATGTTGTCAAGCCCGTCATACCATGTGATGTCTAAGGCCGGCATGCCATTACGTTCGGGGAATTTAAAGATGATGGTAGACGACATGGGATAAAAGAACGGGTTGTGATCCTTAAGATAAACGGGATTGATCTCGTATGGCAGTCCCAGATCCAGGAACTGGTGAATGGTGTCGAGGATATGCGCCCCCCAGTCGCCCAGAGCTCCCATCCCGAAGTCGTACCAGCATCGCCACTGCCCGTTTACAAAATCGTGGTTGTAGTCATGATGCCCCACAACGCCCAGCCACGTATCCCAGTCGAGCGTCTGCGGAAGCGGTTCGGCAGCGGGGAAGCCGGTGATTTTCGGATTCCATTCATGCCACCGGCGCGAGTTGTTCATATGGGCGGTCACAGCCGTAACGTCTTTTATGATGCCGGCGTCCTGCCAGGCTTTAAACTGGAAATAGTTCCCTTCAGAGTGCCCCTGGTTGCCCATCTGGGTGACCACGCCGTACTTTTTTTCTCCCTTCATCATCAGTTCGACCTCATTAAAAGTGCGCGCCATCGGCTTTTCCACATACACATGTTTCCCGTGCGCCATAGCCTCCATCGTGACGGGGAAATGCGAATGGTCGGGCACGCCTGCCGTTACGGCGTCAATCCTGCCGGCCATAGTATCAAACATTTTGCGGAAATCCTGAAAACGCGGAACATCCGGGAACTTATTGATAATAGCCTGCGTATGCGGCGCTCCCATATCTACGTCACAGAGAGCGACAATATTACACAATCCAGTATTGTACAACTCGGCGGCGATTTCGCCTCCACGGTTCCCTATCCCTATCAACGCCAGGTTCACCCTGTCGTTTGCACTTACCAGCGGCGAAGCAGGCAACGTGCGCGACCTCAGGGGAGTCCAAAAAGAAGGAACGGCAGAAACTGCCGAAACAGATAACGCCTGCCTCAGGAACAGGCGGCGGGAAATGTCATTTTTTGATTTCATGGTAAATTATAAATATTAATGTTAAACTGTTTGCGCAGACACAGAGTTTTTAAAACGCGATAAAGGTAATGAAATATCTTTTGCAAGTCAGAGAATATGAATACCTTTGCCGGAAGATATTAAACCAATGTACTTTTGTAAAGTCAATAATACTCTTCCGGTAAAAAAACAAGCACTATCCATTTAATAAATTATATCATTATGAAAAACAAGGGTGTAAATCGACGAGATTTTTTCAGGCTATCGGCTGCCGCCGGTGCCGGTGCAATGATTGCTCCCACAGCCGCGGCATCAGCTCTGAGCGCTCCGGCAGTGAGCAGGACCAGTGAATTCCCCACGCGCACGCTGGGAAGGACAGGCATGAAACTTCCCATCCTGAGTATGGGAGTGATGAGGGCGGACAATCCCAATGTGGTGCGGGCGGCCTATAATTCGGGCATCACGCATTTCGACACGGCGCATGGCTATCAGAACGGGAGGAACGAAGAGATGCTGGGCAATTTCTTCAAAGACAAGCCCCGCGACTCCTTCACGATCGCCACGAAAGGCAAATTCCAGTACCCGCTGAAAGACAGTTTCGAAAAAGAACTGACAGACCTCCTCGACCTCAGCCTCAAACGGCTGCAGATGGATCACGTGGAAATCTTTTTCACCCACGCACTTGAAAGGGTAGATGAAATAACCAACGAACGGGTTATCAGCCTCCTGAAAAAATTCCGTGCCGACGGCAAAATAAAGTATATAGGATTCTCCACCCACGCCCTGAAACCCGAACTGATACATGCAGGTATAGATGCGGGCATATACGACGTCATCCTCCTGAGCTACAATTTCAAACTGAACAACCTCAGGGAAACCGAAGAAGCCATCGAACGCGGAGTTAAAGCCGGCGTAGGCTTCATTGCCATGAAAACAATGACCGGCGCCGTGGAAGATGCCGAAGGCAGGAAGAAAATCAACGCCCAGGCCTGTCTGAAATGGGCATGGAAAAACGAAAACATTGCCACCATCATCCCTGGGTTCAGCAATTTCGACGAGTTAGACGAATGTCTTGCCGCCGGTAACAGCCCGGCCTTGTCTGCCGGGGAAAAAGAATACCTCGCAATGCTGTGCGACAAAGAGATGCTCTTCTGCCAGCGCTGCGGCAAATGCGGGGAAGAGTGTGCGGAACACCTCCCTATACCCGAACTGATGCGCGCATACATGTATGCCTACGGCTACAAATATGCCAACCTCTCAAAAGAAACCCTGCAGGAGCTTAACCTTCCCGACGCTAATAACCTTTGCCGGTCATGCAAAGGCAACTGCAGGGTGAAATGTACCTCAGGATTTGACGTAGCCGCTAAAATTGCCGCCGTCACCCCCATCCTCCGGGTACCGGATGTATTATTAACATGATTACACTTACTTTCAATCCTTATTCATGAAGTATTCGTATTTGACAATCGTTTTGCTGTTTTCGTTTCAATGGCTGCCGGCGCAGACTCCGGCAGAGTTAAAGTCGTGGCTGCCTGCCGTAGAAGGGTGGGCTGTAGCTGGAGAAACGGAGGTTTTCAACCCCGACAACCTCTTTGACCGCATAAATGGAGCTGCTCCGCTGTTTCTTGAAAACAACTTCAGGGAGATGACCTCGGTAGACTACAGGAGAGGAGATGATTACATCACCATACAGGCCTACCGTCACGCCACACCTGAAGACGCCTTTGGAATGTACGCTTCAGAGCGCTCAACGGAACTGACCTTCCTGCCGGGTATCGGCGGCGAGGCGCAGGGTGACGGAGAGAGCCTGTTTTTCTTCGCGGGAAGTATTTACGTCAAAATGTCGAGCCATAGCGACACAAACGTAAAAGAAATCCTCCCGGCCATTGCCCGCGGCTTAGCCTCGAAGATAGACTCCGGGGCGGGGTATCCCGCCATACTGAAAGTCTTCCCCGCAAAAGACAAAAAGCCTTATTCCGAGACCTACATCACATCAAGCTACATAGGTCATGAGTTCCTCAAATCGGTTTATACGGCTACGTATGAATCCGGCGGCAGGACGTTCCAGTTGTTCGTGGTGGATGCCGGGTCAGGCGAAAAGGCTGCTGAAACGCTTTCGGCCTACCTTACCTTCACCGGTCAGCCGCTTGACCTGATAAAAGAAGGCAACATCCTGATCAAAGACCGCTACAACGGCGAAATCCCCGTTATCCTGAAAGGCTCCCGCATCATTGGGATATACAGCGAAAACGGCGATGCCATTGCCAATGCAGATACTTTACTGAAAGAAGTAGCCGACAAATTATAACAACAAACCGGGCGGAGAAGGCTGCTCACTATCTGCCTTCCCGCCCGGTTAACCTTGCAGAATGGGCCCGTGGCCCCGATCGTTACCGGAAAGGCCGAAGATGTTAAAATATAGGCTGTACCGGTTTTTTTTATGTAAATGTTTTGGAGGATTGCGTTAAGCGTCTATCTTTGCACTCGCATTTTTGAAAAAGGCTATTTCTCACAATGTAAAGCAAATTTTGGCCATACCGGCCCATTCGTCTATCGGTTAGGACGCAAGATTTTCATTCTTGAAAGAGGGGTTCGATTCCCCTATGGGCTACGAAATTAATTAAAAAGACAGCTAAAAAGATGGCAAATCACAAATCAGCGCTTAAAAGAATCAGACAGTCTGACGCAAGACGCCTGCATAACAGGTATTATGCGAAAACGGCAAGAAACGCGGTGAAGAACCTGCGTGCAACTGAAGAAAAAAGCGAAGCACAGGCTTTGTATCCAAAAGTATGCTCCCTGTTGGATAAACTTGCTAAGAGAAACATTATCCACAAAAACAAAGCTGCTAATTTGAAATCCAAATTAGCAAAGCATGTCAATAAGCTTGCGTAAATAGACTAAATACTTTTGTGTTTTACGGTCTCTCTGGGGGTTGCAGTTTTTATCAGCTATCCCCTTTTTCTTTTTTATCACTACATTAGCTTTCTTCTAAAAAGTATATTGGGTTATGGAAACAGTTTTAAGTGGCATACGGCCGACAGGCAACCTGCATTTGGGGAATTATTTTGGCGCGGTACAGAGTTTTGTGAAACTACAGGATGAGTACAGGTGCTTTTTTTTTATTGCCGACTGGCATTCGCTGACAACGCATCCGCGTCCTGAAAATATCCGTCAGAGCGTAAAGACCATCCTGGCGGAGTACCTGGCCTGCGGCATCGACCCTGAGAGGGCTACTATATACGTCCAGAGCGATGTGCGCGAGGTCGTGGAACTATACCTTTACCTTAATATGAATGCCTACCTCGGCGAATTGGAACGGGTTACTTCGTTCAAGGAAAAAGTGCGTAAACAGCCTGATAATATTAATGCCGGACTTCTTACATACCCGTCGCTTATGGCGGCGGATATTCTTATCCATAAAGCCCATAAAGTGCCCGTAGGCAAAGATCAGGAACAAAATATGGAGATGGCGCGCAGGTTTGCACGCCGTTTCAATACGATATACGGAGTAGAATATTTCCCGGAACCGGCGTCTTTCCACTTATCGGATAAGGCCCTGAAAGTGCCGGGATTGGATGGCTCAGGCAAAATGGGCAAAAGCGAAGGGAACGCCATCTATCTGGCAGATGATGAAAAAACGATCCGTAAGAAGGTGATGAAAGCTGTGACCGACTCGGGCCCGGCTGTTCGCAACAGCGAAAAGCCGCAACCTGTAGCCAACCTCTTTGCAATGATGGAGATAGTGTCTTCCAAAGACGCGTACGACTACTTCAATGAAAAATACAACGCGTGTGAAATACGCTACGGCGACATGAAGAAGCAACTTGCAGAAGACATAAACGCCTTTTGCGCCCCCATACGCGAACGGATACTTGAGATAACCTCCGATACTGCCTATATAGACAAAATCGCCCGTATGGGAGCGGAAAAGGCCTCTGAGAGCGCGGCAAAAACCATCAGGGAGGTGCGCGAAATCATCGGCTTCCGCCCCTCTGTCTGAACTTAACCCACGCGGCTGAGGGCCGCGGCGTCATTAGGTGATCAAAGCGTAATGGGTCGCCCATTGTAAAAATCCAATATTTTAATGCGGAAAATGAAATCGAACCTGGCTTGCGCCTGTTCGGATAGGCTTTGAGCGTATTTCGTTTTCGATTCATTGTATTCAAACACCGTACTGCGGCCTGTCGCATAACGCTCTTCGGCATATTTGAATGCTTCGCGACTGGCTTCTACCGATTGTGTGGAAGCGGTGTATTTCTCCTGTGCCGACGTGGCGTTAAAATAAGCCTGCTGTATCTCCTTGTAAAGCGCTTTCCTGGCATTCTCCGTTGCCAGTTCCTGAGAGAGGATGGCTACCCGTGCCGAGCGTACGCTGTTGCGCACTTCAAAGCGGCTGAATATAGGTATATTAAGGCTCAGTCCGATTGTCTTACGCTCGTTTTGCTTCAACTGGTCGCTGAAGCGGATATTAACAATATCGTCAGCGCCGGAATAGTAGTAATATCCATTGCTGTAACTCAGGTTAAGGTTCAGTTGGGGATAATAACCGGCCTCTGCTACTTTTAGCATCTTTTTGCGGCTTTCGAGCAGCAATTCCTGCTCCTTTATCTGTGGTTTGACGCCCACGGCGTTATGGTAGATCATATCAGGATGGAGAATACTTCCGGCATTCCCGTCCGCAGGGTCCGGAAGCGAAGGAACATCAATATCAAACTCCGCCCCGCTCCGTTCAAGTTCCAGAAGCTGAGCTAAGTTAAGTAGGGCCAGCGTAACGTTGTTGCGTGCTTCGGTACGGGTTACTTCGTCGTTAGCCAGTTGCGCCCGTATGTCGTAAAGTTGAGAGAGGGGGACTTTGCCGGCATTTACCAATGCTTCCGTTTTAGCGACCTGCTCGCCTGTCAGGGTTATCTGAAGCTCGGCTATCGTAAGTATTTCTTTGTTGTAAAGCGCTTGCAGGTAATATGAGGCGATGCCGACAGCCAGGTCGTCCTTTGCCTTTTGCAGCGACTCGACGGCTGCCTGCAGGTTCAGCCGGCGGGCGGCTATGGTGTTGGGTATCCTGAATCCATCGAATATGGGCATACTTGCCTGGATGTAGGCTGATGAGTTTGCCGAATTTCTATCTACGATCACCCCGTCTTTCGATGGCGAGCGCCCGAAGTCGAAGTTCTGCCCCAGCCCGGCGCTCAGGCTGGGTAGCCAGCTGTTTTTGGCAGTGTTCATGTCAATTTCACTGGCTTCCTGTTCCAGAAGCCTTTGTTTGAGGTCTATGTTGTTTTCCGTCGCATGGCGGATACATTCCTCCAGCGTCCACTGCCGTGCGGTCTGCGCTCCGGCATACAGGCTCCAGCACAGGCAGAGAGCGGGCAGATACAGATTTCTTATCTTCATAATCTTCCGGGTTATTGATTTATTCCTTTTTCTTATTAGGATCGATAGCTGCTCCACGTATCCTGTCGCCGGTATCCAATCCTTCCTTCACCTCTATTTT
The DNA here is from genome assembly GCA_031266215.1 of Tannerellaceae bacterium. Lineage (GTDB taxonomy): Bacteria > Bacteroidota > Bacteroidia > Bacteroidales > Tannerellaceae > DFXE01. Next base: position 17,791 of record JAISBL010000116.1, read on the forward strand.
TATCCCGTCGGAGAGGCCTGTCACTATGTGGTGGCGCTCAAATATCTGTTCCGGTTTTTCCTGTTTGACTATCTGCACGAAAGCCGAGTCGCCGTGAAACTCTACGGTGCTTTCCGGGACGGTCAGCACATCGTCGGCGCGTTTCAGCACTATTTCGGCATTGGCGCTGTAACCTGCGCGTATAAAGGCGTCGCCGGGGATGCTTACGGCTGCCTTGATCTCAAACTGTATCGCTCCGTTCTTGTCCACTCCCTTGGGTGATACGTATTCCAGCGTGGCGTCAAACACACGGCTTTCCATAGCACCTATGGTCAGTTTGATAGCCATGCCTTCGTTTATACGTCCTATCTCTGTTTCGTCTACGTTGCCGCGGAATATCATGTCGTTCATGTCGGCCACTGAGGCGATGGTCGTCCCGTCGTTGAAGTTATTGGACTGTATCACCGAGTTACCTACTTTCACCGGCACATCGAGTATCATACCTGTGACGGTGCTGCGTATCTGCGTGGTGCTTGCCATTTTTGAATTACGGGTAATCCCGTCGCGTATGATCTCCAGCGCATTCTGGGCGTTGGCATACTCTTCTTTTGCTTTCAGGTAGTTGGCGTTAGAGACGTTAAATTCTTCCTTCGAGACTACGCCCTGTTCAAATAACGTCTCATCTCGGCGGAAGGTTTCTTCCACCTGTTTCATTGTAATCTCCGCCACGTTCACGCGTGACTCGGCGCTATTGAGCTGCACCATTTCGGGTATCACCTTGATACGCGCCAGTATCTCACCTTCTTTCACCATTTGTCCGGCCTCTTTCGCGAGTTCGGAGATGATGCCCGATATCTGCGGCTTGATCAGCACTTCATACCGGGGTTCCACACTGCCGGTTGCCACCGTCTTGGTCTCTATCGTATCACGCGACGGGGTTACAACCTCATAAACCGTGATTACCGGTTGAGCTTTTTTCCATAAGAAAAAGAACGTTCCGAGTACGGCTACTCCGACAAACACAAGTAAGATGATACGGAGTATCTTTTTAAAAATGCGATTTTTCATGATTCTATCCGTTGTTATTGTTTGATTATTATTCTTCACGTATGGCGTCTATAGCCTTGATCTTCATTGCGCGCCAGGCAGGTATCAATCCGGCGAGCAGACCGCTGAACAGCAACACGGCAGTGGCCGCCAGGGCGGTTTCTATACTTACCGAGGGATGTTCAAAGAATGTGCTCCCGTTTTGCGATTCCGGTTGGGCTGTCAGTATCCTGTCTACCACATCAAGGACAAAGACCCCAAGGCTCAGCCCTGTCAGTCCGGCCAGCGAGGTAAGCAGAAGGCTTTCGCTCATCACCTGCGAAATGATATTAAAAGGCTTTGCGCCCAGGGCGCGGCGTACGCCTATCTCTCTTGTCCGTTCCCTGATGGTAACCATCATGATATTGCTTACTCCGATTATGCCGGCAAGCAGGGTACCCATTCCCACCAGCCACACCAGAATATCAATGCCTGTAAAAAGCATGCTTATGGTAGCGAACTGCGAAGCCAGGTTTACAATCTCTACCGCCTGAGGATCGTCAGGAGCTATCTCATTCTGCGCTTTCAGCACCGCCGCAACATCATCGGCCACCCGCTGAACGGGAAATTCCGGTTTGATTTCGACACACATCAGATGGATTACGTCTCCCTGGTTCAGGGTCTGTTGCAGGGTGGAAAAAGGAATGAACACCGATTCCGACGTTCTCCCGTTGATATTAATCCCGGTAGCAATAGAGTTGGTCACGCCTACCACCTGATAGTAAAGTCCGTTTACACGTATATAATTGCCGCAGGGATCTTCGTTCCTGAACAACGCTTCGTTCACCCTGGTTCCTATGACGCACACTTTACGTTTTTCCTGCACATCGATTTCGTTTATCAGTCTTCCGTAATACAGGTTTTGCCCATCCATCATGAAGTAATTAGGATAAACGCCCTTAACGTTATACGAGCCTGTATGTTGCCGGAAAACTACGTTTTTATCCCTTCTCTCACCGGCGATAAGCGGCGAGACGAATTCTATGCCCTTTACCTGTTCCCCGACAGCCGCAGCATCGCGGTTACGCATGTTCCAGTAACGGCCCTTGTTAAAGCCTTTATAAGGTTCGCTGGTACGGCCTGTAAACACAAAAATGGTATTGCTGGCAAACCCCTTTAAGTTACTCATTATCCCGTTACTAAGCCCTGCGCCCGAGCCAAGCAGGAGCACCAGCATCAGGATGCCCCAGAAGACACCAAAGCAGGTCAGCAGGCTGCGTGTCTTATTGCGGGTAATGGCGACCCATACTTCTATCCATCTGTCTATATCAAACATGTCTTTCTGTTTCTCCGTTTTATTCCATTCTTATTGCATCGATCGCCGATATCTTCACGGCTTTGCGCGCCGGGAAATATCCCGCCAGTACGCCGGCTATTATCAGTACGCCGGTGGCTGAGAGAGATATGCCCAGGTCTACCGTCGGGTTGGCGAATACGCTGTCGCCTCCGCGCACGCTGGCGGCCGCATCGACATTGCCTGCGCTCATACTCATGATGTAGTTCGCCGCCTCGGTAAGCCCTATTCCGCCCAGCATCCCGATATAGCCGAACACAGCCGTGACCAGGACAGACTCTACGATGATCAGGTTCAGTATCGAAGAAGGTTTGGCGCCTATTGCTTTACGTATGCCGAACTCCCTGGTCCTTTCGCGCACGGTGATGAGCATGATATTACTCACCCCTACGATGCCGGCCGTGAGAGTCCCTATACCCACTATCCAGATGAAGAAAGCGATGCCGTTGGTCATTCCCTTCCACATCCTGAAGTTTTCTCCTGCGCTGTAGAAGCCGATAGCGCTCAGGTCTTCCGGACTAAAAGTGTGTCGGTATGCAAACCGTTCTTTCAGCCGTTTTTCAAAGGCATCCGACTGCGCCTCGGTATTAACTCCCTCTATTGTAAAAAGGATCTCGTCAACCTTGTATCCGCCTCCAAAAAGCGTATTACCGGTAGTAAACGGGATATAGGCGGGCGAATTGTTGCTTTTATTCTCATCCTCGTAAATACCTATCACCTGAAACATCCCGCTGCCTATCCTTACGTACCTGCCCAGCGCCTCTATTGAGTCGCGGAACAGGACGGTTGACATGCGCGGACTTATAACGACTACCTTACGGCGTTCCGCCAGGTCCAGTTCGTTGATAAAGCGTCCGTTCCCTGCATTTACCGGCACATAGTATATGTTTGTAAATTCAGGGTACACGCTCCATAAGGTGCCCGTCAGGTATTCTTTATTAAATGATATAGTGTCGCTCCTGAAATTTAAGGGCGATATCAGGTCTACTTCAGGATGGTATCTTTTGATGTCTGTTACGTCATCTATCGTAAACTCCAGCCTCCGGTTGGTAGGCATTCCTTTGTAAGGTAAGCTGGTAGAGCGCGTCCAGCATTCGCAGAAATTGGTAGATATATTACGGAAATTCTGCGCTATGCCGTTACTCAGTCCGTTACCGGCCCCCAGAAGGACTATCAGCATGAAGATACCCCACGACACAGAGAAGCCCGTGAGGAAGGTGCGCAGTTTGTTCTTCTTCATCGTACTCCATATCTCCTGGAGGTTATTAAACTCAAACATAATGGGGAACTTTTTCTATACTTTCTATTATACCGTCTTTCAGGCGTATGATGCGGTCGGTCACTGCCGCCACCGATTGCTCGTGGGTTACGATTATCATCGTCATCCCCTTTTCCTTGTTTACATTGCGCAGCAGCTCCATTACTTCAAGGGTGGTTACGCTGTCAAGGGCGCCTGTAGGCTCGTCGGCCAGTATGACGCTGGGGCTGGCTATCAGCGCCCGTGCGATGGCCACCCTTTGTTTTTGCCCGCCCGACAGTTCGCTGGGCATATGTTCCGCCCATTCGGTAAGCCCTACCATATTGAGGTATTCCATAGCCGTGGCGTTACGTTTCCTCCGTTTCATGCCCTGGTAGTAAAGCGGCAGGGCTACGTTTTCCATCGCATTCTTGAAGGAGATAAGGTTGAAAGACTGGAAAATAAACCCGATCATCCTGTTACGGCACTCTGCCGACCGGCTCTCGCTCAGGTCGCGTATCAACTGTCCTCCCAGGCTGTACGTACCGCTGTCGTAGGTGTCTAATATGCCGAGGATATTCAGCAGGGTTGATTTCCCCGACCCCGAAGCTCCCATGATGGCTACCATTTCCCCTTTTCTTATCTCCAGGTCAATCCCTTTAAGCACATGCAGAGGGGCGCCGTTATAGTACGTTTTGTTGATGTCTTTCAATTGTATTATCATATAGCTTCAATATTTTTCGTAACAGCATACGTGTATATAGACGCAAAACTCGCAAAAATGTTTCACTTGTTGCAATAAATTCCAAACATTTAGGAAATTTGCCAACTAATACGGCGATAAAGTTCTACCCCTGACTGCGATTTACGGCGGTGGCAGAGGCCGGGGCGGAAACAACAAATGGTGGCGGCCCGGTTCAAAGTCAGTCAGCCATCGTGCCGTAAGCGGATATTTTGATCTTTCTGAACAATAATAGTTAAACCCTTTAAAATTAAACCAACATGAGTTCTAATGTAATGATTCTTCACCGCATCAGGGCGTACCTGTACGACAACCCGTTGACAACAGGCAACAAAAATGATTTCATGGCCCGCGTGGTAAGCGACCGGTCGCTATCTGTACGTGATATTTGCGAAAAAGCCCGCCAGCGAGGCGGCGCCGACGTCACGGCAGAGGCTATGGTGCACGCCGTGGAGCTTTTCCTTCGCGAGATGGCTTACAACCTGTGCGACGGCTACTCGGTCAACCTCAAATGGTTTGTAGCCTCGCCCCACATCAAAGGCGTGTTCGACGCGCCCGACGAGCAGTTCAACCCCGAAAAGCACCGGATGCTCTTTGAGTTTCATCAGGGATTGGATATGCGCCGCGAGCTTGAGCGCCTGCAAATAAAGATACTCGGTCCTGCGCCGGTAGGCCCTCACATCTGGCAGGTGGAAGACAGGGATACCGGTTCGATAGACGACATCGTCAGCGCCGCGCGTCCCCTGGTCATCCGCGGCTTTAACATCAGGGTAGCCGGCACAGAGCCGGAGGTGGGCGTCTACTTTCACGCACTCGAAAGTACGCGGCCGACCTACACTGTGGATAAGAAGGACATCCTTACCAACAATCCTTCGAAACTGCTGATAATATCGCCCGATCTCTCGCCGGGAACCTACCGTCTGGAGATCATTACGCAGTACGTGAGCGGTGGCAAGAGCTTCGTAAAAGAACCTCGCACCAACACGTTTGAAAAGGTATTACGGGTGGCTCCTAATTGATCTGTCTTTTTATTGTAATTGTAGTCAGACGGGAGGGTTGAAGGAACGGAAGAGATTCCGCTACTTTCAGCTCTCTTCTTTTTTGCGGTACCCCGTTCGGATGTAACGCGAGTGTATGCAGGAGCACGCAGATCAGGCGGATTCTCGCAGATAAATAGTTCAATAACCCCCGTATGTGTTTATGAGGCACCCCCGTACGTGCTTACGAGGTATTCTCGTACGTGTTTGCGAGGTATCCCCGTACGTGCATACGAGGCACCCTCGTACGTGCTTACGAGGTATCCCCGTACGTGTTGACGAGGCATCCCCGTACGTGCTTACGAGGTATCCCCGTACGTGTTGACGAAGCATCCCCGTACGTGCTTACGAGGTATCCCCGTACGTATTTGCCGGGCATCCCCGGCCGCCCGGTCATTGCTGCCTGCCCCTCATTTCACCATTCCCCTACGGAGGACTGGCCGGCCAATGCGGTTTATTATAATTTTCTATCTTTGCCCGAACGTTTTAATATGTAACAGGTTGAATAGAAAAGATTTTGAAATAATGGCGCCGGCCGGTTCGTACGAGTCGCTCATGGCTGCAATACAGGGCGGGGCAGACTCGGTTTATTTCGGGATAGAAGGGCTGAATATGCGCTCCCGCTCATCACATAACTTTACGGTGGAAGACCTGAGGCGGATAGCATCTGTATGCCGGGAACATAACGTCAGGAGCTATCTTACGGTAAATACGATTATTTATGACGATGATATGGCGCTTATGCGGGAGATTGTCTCCGCGGCAAAAGACGCCGGACTGTCGGCCGTGATCGCTGCTGACGTGGCCGCAATGAGCTACGCCCGCCGGATAGGGCAGGAGGTGCATCTCTCCACACAACTGAATATCACAAATACCGAAGCGCTGAAGTTTTACGCCCGCTTTGCCGATGTGGTGGTACTGGCGCGGGAGCTTACGCTGGAACAGGTGCTACGGATTTATCGTAACATAGCAGACGGGGATATCAAAGGCCCCGGAGGCGGCAGGATACGGATAGAGATGTTTTGCCACGGGGCTTTGTGCATGGCCGTGTCGGGCAAATGCTACCTTAGCCTGCACCAGATGAACGCCTCGGCTAACCGGGGGGCCTGTATGCAGATATGCCGGAGGGGATATAGTGTGAAAGATAAGGAGAGCGGCATTGAGCTTGACGTGGAAAACGAGCGTATAATGTCTCCAAAGGACCTGAGGACGATACATTTTGTGAATAAGATGATGGACGCCGGCGTGAGGGTGTTCAAGATAGAAGGCCGGGCTCGCAGTCCGGAATACGTACGCATCGTGACGGAGTGCTACAGTGAAGCGGTGACATCGTGCTGCGAAGGTTCTTACACGGAGGAAAGGATAGCCGTGTGGGACGAGAGGCTGAGGAGCGTATTCAACCGTGGCTTCTGGGACGGTTACTATCTGGGGCAGCGCCTTGGAGAATGGAGCAGTCGATACGGTTCGGACGCTACAAAACGTAAAGTATACGTTGCAAAGGGCGTAAAGTATTTCGGTGGATTGGGCGTAGCCGAGTTTGAAATGGAGTCGCAAACGCTCAAAAAAGGCGATGAAATCCTGATTACCGGCCCTACGACGGGCGCTTTGATGCAGTGCGTTGAAGAAATACGCGTAGACATGAAGCCGGTGGACGAGACGGTGAAGGGCGAACGCTTCTCTCTCAAAGTGAAGGCAAAGGTGCGCCCGGCCGACCGTATGTACAAATTGGTAATAAACGACGAACCGGAGGCTGTATGAAATATGATTTTGAACTTAAAATAAAGGTGCGCGACTACGAGTGCGATTTACAGGGAGTGGTAAATAACTCGAACTACCAGCGCTATATGGAGCATACGCGCCATGAATACCTTGAATCGCTGGGCGAAAACTTCGGGGCGATGCACGGGAAGGGGATCGATGCGTTTGTATCGCGTGTGGATATCAGATTTAAGGTGTCGCTGCGTAGCGGCGATTACTGCCTGTCGCGCCTGCGTACCGCCCGGGAGGGGCCTAAACTGGTCTTTTATCAGGATATTTACCGTGCGTCCGACGGCGCATTGTCTGCCAGCGGGAGGGTGGAAACCGTGATTGTAGAGAATGGCAGACTTACAAGGGGGGAGTATTTTAATGACTTAATAAAGAAAGACACAACAAGTAAATGAATAACCAATTAATCTATCAGATAGGCCTGACTATGATAAAGGGCGTAGGCGATGTTCTGGGACGCCATCTTCTGGAAACGCTGGGAAGCCCGGAGGCTGTATTCGCGGAGAAAACGTCTTCACTGGAGAAAATACCCGGTATCGGCAGCGTGCTTGCCTCCGAAATCAGGCAGGCCGGGGTATTGAAACGGGCTGAAAAGGAGCTTTCCTTCGTTACGAAAAACAATATTAACTGCTATTTCCTGTCCGACAGCGATTATCCTGCCCGTCTGAGGGAATGCTGCGACGCACCTCTGATCATTTATTTCAAAGGGAAATGTGACCTGAACAGTTTGAGGATTATCAGCGTGGTAGGAACGCGCAGGCCGACTGACTACGGTAGTTCGCTGACCAATAAGCTGGTTTCGGAACTGGCCGCCCTTTATCCCGGAACGCTCATAGTAAGCGGACTGGCGTACGGAATTGATGTTGCCTCGCACAGGAGCGCCCTGAATAATCACCTGCCTACGGTGGGTGTACTGGCGCATGGCTTAGATCGTATTTACCCGTTTTTGCACCGTAAGATAGCTATTGAAATGCTCGAGCATGGAGGCTTATTGACGGATTTTCCAAGCGGTACGACCCCGGACAAGCCGAACTTCGTTATGCGGAACCGTATTATCGCCGGATTGTCTGACGCTACTGTCGTGGTGGAATCGGCCGAGAAGGGTGGATCATTGATCACGGCTAACATAGCTTTTTCGTACGACCGGGATGTGTTTGCTTTTCCGGGGAGGACTACCGATACCTGTTCGCAGGGCTGCAACCGGCTTATCTCCCAGAATAAGGCTGCGCTTATTACGTGCGCCGCAGACCTGGTGGCCCTCACAAACTGGGGCGAGCCTGCCCTGTTGAAAGAAGAGCCGAAGGCGGTGCAGACGGAGTTGTTTTTCGACGGTAGCGACGATGCATACAGAGTGCTTAACCTTATTAAGGAAAAAGAGAGAATACAGTTTGATCAGATTGTTTCCAATATTGAAATGCCGGTAGGTAAGCTGATGGGGATACTCATTGATTTGGAGATAGACGGAAAGATCAGCGTCCTTCCGGGGAAGATTTACAAGATTGCATAAGGGCGCGTAGGGGGAGCAAATAAAAACCATCCTGTGGGATGGTTTTATGCTCTACAAAGCAACAATCTCACGACTCCATGCTCTACAAAGACTTTGTTAACCTTAGATCTAAAATACTATGAAAAAAACTCTGTCGCAAATGTATATATCTATTGCTCTTTAAACCCCCATTTTTGTAACATATCATATAAACCATGTATCAATTCACAGCATATACGGGGCTTTAAGCCACAATGTATATGGATTCGATGCAGGAAAACCGGGTTAAAAAAAACGGAATGTGCCGCGTTGTTGCGGGTGTTCCGTTCATTTTCCGGGTCTCTGTTTTATGTGCTATCGCTGAGCTTACCAATGATGCTTTGCCTGCCGTCAGCTACGATGTACAGGCCGGGTGAGAGGAAGCGACAGGGTCTGTGTATCGTCTGCCGCCCGGTTTCCGCAGATCAGACGGCCCTGCGTGCCGTAGATATAGAAGCGTTCGCCGACCGTAAAGTCCTTCATCTGCTGCGTCTGCGCCATAGTCGTAGCCGTAAGCAGCAGGGGGCTTAGTCCGATGTAAGAAAGCCAGGTGCACAGGGGTTCCTGTGGGGCACTGTATGCGCCGCCGTCATATGGCTAACCGGGCGGCGCCCGGAGGGTCTTACCTGGGATTCACATTAAGGCCCTGAGGACTTAAAGTCTTTAAGACTGCACTACAAGAGGTAATAACGGCAGTGTATAACATGCCTGTGCGCTGTCTTTTGGTGTTGGCCGACGCCGGAAGGCGTCTGAGACGGGTAACTTCGGGTAGGCCGGAAGGCGCAGCCCGGGGAACGGTGTCCCCCATCATGGAACTGCGTCGCAGCTCAATTTCCGCCAAGGCAAAAACAGCGGGCGTCTTTCCCCGGATTCCTCCGGTGGAAAAGACGCCCGCCCCGAAAAACGCAGATATTCACATGCTAAGGTAAGGAACCGGGGTATTACTCCAAATTGGTTTTATATTATTGTTGAATGCAGCGTACAGGTAAAGCCAATCCACGGGGAACTCCTGCTGCGTAGCTTACTACAACTACGCCTGTCTCAAGATATATGAACTGCGCATTAACGTCGTTGCTGACGCTGCCGGTAGTGCCGGTGCCAATGCTGCCCAACCACGAACTTCCATTATTACTGACATGCGCTTTGTTCCTATAATATCCTCTGGGCGCAAAATAAAGATACTCACCCTGGTTATCACCCGCAAACCGGAACCTTCTGTCAGTAGTGGCGTTAATATACGCACCTGTACCACCATAAGCAGTTGTAACAGGATTGCTGTCTGTCAGGGTAACAACCCTCCAGCCGTCGGGACAGGGTCCCTGCGCATTTGCGCCAGTCCACAGACCGTCATTCCTCGGAGATAACCAGTCTTCCTGCCCGATATTACCACTGGCGTTTCCGATAGCTTTATTTGCGTACTCAGCGCTTTCAGCGACCTCAACACTTGCAATAGGGCCATTTACTGTTGCTATAGCCGCTCCCGGCGCTCCCGGATCCAGCGGCGTATTGCGTCCCCACTGGTAGTAATAACCGCCCTGTGCCAGGGTCGCCGGGACATTAGTAGACACACCCAGTACGGTAGCCCCCACATTAATCGGCGCCCAGTATTTTCCCTTGACAAGCACCGGCTTGAGTCCCGGTGTTATCTCATACCTCGGGTCGGTATAATCCGGTACGCTTATAACCTTTACGGTCTGTGCATCGCCGCCGTTGCCGGTGAGATTGACGTTGAGGTCAACAGGCACGGTAGTCTTGTGTAGAGTGATAGTGACTGTGCTCATGTATCCTGCGGTGCCGGCGTAAGTCACCGCAACCGGATTGCTTATACCGACGCTGATAGCTCCAGCATGCGTACCGTTAAGAGCAACAACCTCGGCCTGAGGTTTGGTGCCTGATGTACTCACATAATACAACTGTGCGGATGCAGACGTAGTAGCTTCTGAATAATCCACGCTGTAATTGTTGATGCTGACGCCCTGGCTGGAGGAAACAACAGGGTTAAACCCAGGCTCGACGCTTCCCTCTTCGAAGGTGGGCAGGTTATCGGCATCTGTCCAGTCGGCAACCACAAGCTTAAAGGTCAGGCTGGAGTCTGTTGCACTCTGGGTGACCATTATCCGGTACAGCTTGTTGGCATCTATCGGCTGACTGGCGGCAAGGGGGATAGAGTACGTCTTGCCCTCAGCCGTGACGGTAATAACCGTACCCGTGCTGCCTGCACCAAGTGTAGTCGGATAGAGGTAGAAGCTCTTACCGGTGTTAGCCAGATTTCCTCCCGCGATCGTGTAAGTAAGTCCGCCGGCAAGAGGCGCAGCCACGGTGGTGTTGTGATCCAGTATCCTGCCGGTAGGAGCGGCGTTGGTGATACTCACATTAGTAATAGTGATACCCTCTGCAATAACGTCAAACCTTGCCACACGCCGTTTGAGCGATACGGTGATGTCGGTGGACTGGGTTCCGATATCCGTTACTTTTACGTATGGCTGACCGGAGGCCAGAGCGTTAGACATCACAAAAGGAGCCG
>JAISBL010000007.1 GCA_031266215.1 Tannerellaceae bacterium
GATGCTGACGCCCTGGCTGGAGGAAACAACAGGATTAAATCCGGCTTCGACGCTTCCCTCTTCGAAGGTAGGCAGGTTATCGGTATCGGTCCAGTCGGCAACCACAAGCTTAAAGCTCAGGTCGGAGCCTGTTACACTCTGGGTGACCATTATCCGGTACAGCTTGTTGGCATCTATCGGCTGATCGGCGGCAAGGGGGATAGAGTACATCTTGCTCTCAGCAGTGACGGTAATAACCGTACCCGTACTGCCTGCACCAAGTGTGGTCGGATAGAGATAGAAGCTCGTACCGGTGTTAGCCAGATTTCCTCCCGCGATCGTGTAAGTAAGTCCGCCTGCGTTGGGAGCGGCCACGTTGTCCGCATGATCCAGTACCTTACCGGTAGGAGCGGCATTGGAGATACTCACATTAGTAATATCGATACCATCTGCAACGACGTCAAACCTTGCCACACGCCGTTTGAGCGATACAGTGATTTCGTTGGACTGGCTTTCGATATCCGTTACTTTTACGTATGGCTGATCGGAGGCCAGAGCGTTAGACATCACAAAAGGAGCCGTGAGCGGTGAGGAGGTAGTGTAAGGCGTCGTAACGGCTGAAGCCAGTACGCCAATTAAATCCCCTGCGGTAATAGAGGGCAGTGAATGGCTGGAAGGAACTTTGACGAATACAAACCGCCTTTCTCCCGTACCGGTGACGGAGACTGTGAACTTACGCCCTCCGGACTCCGGCGTACCATCGCCGTAGGTATGCGTAGTACGGCTGATGAATTTATCATCCGCGCCAAACATGTAAATGCCGAGGAGATCATTATCAACGCCGTTTTCGGCGCCTTCACCGGTGGTGGCATAAGTAACTGCCCTCCCGGCATCGGGAAGGATGAAGGCGAGCCGTCCCTTTTCGATAGTTACGCCTCCTTCTTCAGGATCGCCTGCTCTGCTGCAGGCGGAAGTGGCGATGATGGTCGCCACGAGAAAAAAACCAAGATGTTTCATATTAAATAATTTAAAATTACGGCTCAAAAATACTGTAAACCAATAACTTACCACTCTAAAAACCCTCCCGGAAATTCACCTCCGCCGCGCTGCTTTCAACCCAATATTTCACCCTTTCCGGCATCAAATCGGTACAGATATTCACCATATCAGCCTGTGTATGTTTTCACCATCGCCGGCGAAGCTCACCGTTTGCTGTGGGCCAGTATTTTAACCTGTAATTCTATACACTCATAAAACAGCTTCCTGCGAGTGATAAATCACACCGGCAGGAAGCTAAAAAGGGAGAGGCGTAAGGCATCTCCCATCCGAAAGCCACGGCAAAACACACCCCTGTTGAACAACTTCACAGTTCAGCAGGCGGGGTGCTGCTCTGCCCCCGGGCTGCGCCCTGAAGAGTTTGCACGGGGGTTATCGATATTTAAGGCCTGCGGCCTTACTGGTATGGATTATACACAATAAGACCCACACGCGGGCGTGGCTCTTAATCCTCACAATGCCACCATATAAAGCGGTTTCCGTTTGTATCAATTATGTCCTTTGTCGAAGCGACAGTCATTCCCCTGTCGTCCCTGAAGGCTATGCCGATGAAAAGCCTGTCGTCATGATGAAAATCGACAGTCATGGTGTCAAACTTTATAGGAAGGTTTTTCTCGTGGGTGAAAGTCTCCTTTAACGCCTCAAAACCACTTTCAAAATCCATGCCCAGCCTTTCATGATACTCCAGCGTCCCACAGGATTTTATAAGCCTGAAAGTCTTTTCCGTTTTAAATATCTCTTCTTCAACGAGGACGTCGGTCTTTTGCGACGGACTGTCGTCACTGCATGCAAACGAACATAAAATCAAAGCAATGATGGTTGCGAATTTTTTTCTCATAGCGAATATTTTTAATATTAGTATATACGGTAATGATGTGAACAGGTAGGGAAAAGTTGCACGGAAGCCCTTTCAGGCGCCTTCATTGCCGGGGGAGTGAAGATTTGAACGCCGCTTCACGCTGTTTTGCGCGAACGTATCCCCGCCGGTCGCTAAACCCGGCCCATACTGCAAGTTCGGATTGTGAAACGCCTGCATTGGCGGGGTCGTTATTTAACTCCTCCATTTCGGCCAGCCGGTAGCGGTTGATAAAGCGGCTGAAATTCATGCCGTAAGTCCGGTTTATAAGCAGCGAAAGCGATGTACGGTTAGTATTCAGCTTACGGATGATGTCCGTTATCCTCAGCCGTGAGTTAAGGTAAGGCTTCTCGTTGCACATATAAGCCTCAAGCCGCTTAATATCCTCATTTTTTACTGCGTGGAGGCTGGTGGTATCCCTGATGTTCCTCCTGCGGGTATGCGCATTGCGTTTACCGGGAGCAAACCGCCTTTTAGCCCTCGTATAATTACGAACGGTGGCAAACCCGGCCTGCATTGCCAGTTGAGCCACGCTGCGCTCTTCTTTATCCGGGAGATTTAGGAGCCGTTCCATTTCGCGCAGGCGGCATAGATTGATGTAACTGTTGAAATTCATACTGAAGGCAATGTTTATGAACCGCGACAGGTATGTACGGTTGGTATTCAGATGCGCGGCCAGCTCTGTGATTTTAAGGTCGTGTTTAATATAAGGCTTGCGTTTTTCCATATACGCGGTGAAGTCTTCACGGTTTATTTTTATGAACTTTCCTGACATGTAATTCTTTTTCACATACCTTTTATTGAAACGCTTTACCGCCTCATTTACAGGTTCAGGTTCCGGTTTGCTCTTATATATAATTCGATCCATCATATGTAATGTAAGAAAACAGACATAATCGTATACGAATGTACTATACTTTTTATAAATACTATATAAATGTGGCATATATTATTAATTAAGTCATGAAACTTATATATATCAAACCATTATAAGATCATGCCAGCGTATATATGGATGTAAATATGGATAATATTACATATAAATACGGTAATGCAGTAGAAAATATGTACCATTTGGCTTTATGCATCTTGTTATTCAGTGTAATTTTCGGCACTTTAATTGATTTTTTAGAAGGAAAACTATGAAAAGGAAACAAGAAATTATTTCAGTATTTATTTTCTTATGCATCAATGCATCAATAAGCGCTCAGGTAACAATCGGCTCTCATCTGGACCCTTTACAGGGCTCATTGCTCGACCTGAAAGAAACCGGTGCAAACGATGAAAACACTACCAGAGGGATAATGCTGCCCCGTGTGAGGCTGTCTGATCTTAATAATCTTTATCCAATGTTTGAGAAGCCCGGTTCTCCCGGCTCGCCCAACAGCTCTTACGATAGTGAAGCTAAAAGGAAAGATCAGAATCTCAAACATACAGGTCTGATAGTGTATAATGTTAATGAATCTGCATCTGCTAATTTAAAGAAAGGTCTTTATTATTGGGACGGAACTAAATGGGTTTATGCTAAAAATGATCCTGACGTGTGGAAAACCTTTGGTAACGGCGGAACAGATTCGACCGTAAATTATTTGGGGACTTATGATGCCCGGCCTTTGATACTGAAGGCTAACAATAAGGAAGGTATGCGGATAGCTACCGGCGGTAATGTAAGTATTGGCGGCGAGAAAAACCCTAAAGCCAGTCTGCATGTGGATGGTGACGCTATTATCACCAAAACGCCTACTTATCCGAGCTCCCAGAGCCAGGTGCTGGTCAGAAACGGCGAAGGACAAATAGGTGTTGCCGGAGCTGTTCCCGCCAAGTTACTGCTTGTACAATCCAGCGAAGAACAAACATATGCGAAAAATTCGGGAGATTCACCCATTCAGGGCATAACATTTAACAATGGAGGTATATCTAATTCACTACCCGTTTTATGGAAATCTGAAGATATAGGGGTCAATAATATTGTGAGCGAACAGGCCCATGCCGGCGGAGCGGACTTTGAATATTTTATATTCAATGATAAAGGCTTGTATGAAGTAAGCGGGTTTATATTATATCAGCCTAATTGCAAGTATAATTATATATCATCTACTCTTAATGATGTTAAAGAAGAAATAAATACAGCTATGGCAGGATTAAATGTAGCTATCCAGAGACAGGAAGCAGGGAGTTCCGTGTGGAAGAATATAGCCGCCACCCGTGCGATATGGTCGGGAAGATCCCTCGTTGAGACCTCTGCCATCGCCACTGTACCGCCTACTACCGTGAGATTTAAAAAAGGAGATAAGATGCGACTGGCTTTCTATCGTCCTAACGATACCTATGGTCGGCCTCACGGGCAGGGAGGAGTCTGGGGAATAGCCTATGTAATTGGTCTGGATGTAAAAAAAGGACTCAGGATTATGATGGTTGACGACTGACAGTGATCATCGCCCGCTTTTTGCCATCCGGTGAAATTCATCTACATTTGCTGCATACAAGGGGTGGTTATGCCTTTGTATATGTTTTACAATGTTGTTTAGAGACTGGAAGAAAAAAAGTATAGGGACTGAAATCTCAAAGACGCTTCTTTGGGAGTATGATTTGTCCGACTTCGACTGGGATGATATGCGTGTACTGGTTATGCAGCGCGTTATCGAAAGAGGCCGTCCGAATGATTTCTATGCCGCAATCAGTAAGTATGGAGGCATCGGAAACGTTCGCCGGATCATCAGGGAAATACCTGTTCTCTCTCCACGGGATATGAACTTTGTCTGCACCTTCTTCAATCTGAAACAGGAAGATTTGAAATGCTATACCCGGAAACAGTTAAGAGAGAAACTTTTGAACTCCTGATTGCACTTATGCATGATGAAATGCTTGCAGATTTTCACCTTGCAGGAGGTACAGCCCTGGCATTGTATCTGGGGCACCGGATGAGTATAGATTTGGATTTGTTTACTCCCGTAGAATTTGATGCACTGGAGCTTGAATCACACATGATAGAGAAGTACAATTTCCAAACCTCTTTAAAACGTTATATAAATACGCTTAAGGGTTACATTGGTGATGTGAAAATAGACTGCATAGCCCATAAGTATGAATGTGTCGGGCCTGTATACCATACTAAGGAAGGTATCAGGCTTTATAGCATGAAAGATATAGCAGCCATGAAGTTATCTGCGGTAGCAGACAACGGGACACGTCTGAAAGATTTTATAGATGTAGCTTGTTTATCCACAAAAATGTCTCTGTCCGATATGCTGAATGCCTACAAAGACAAGTATCCTGATGCTAATGCGATCACTCCATACAAGGGGCTTACATATTTTGTTGATATTAATTTCAATGAGCCTGTAGTTATGATTAATGGTACATACAAAAGGGAATTTTTGGAAAAAAGATTGCGGAACATGGTTAACAGGGAGAACAGCCTTTTTTATGGTTTCCCCATTATAAAGGAGGGAAAAAAGTAGTTATGAGCCTGTCAGAAAGCATTAAGAAGCTGCGGGAAGAGAAGAACGCCGTTATCCTGGCCCATTATTACCAGAGGGGAGAAATACAGGACGTGGCCGACTTTGTGGGCGACAGCCTCGCCCTGGCGCAATGGGCGGCAAAGACGACGGCGGATATAATAGTGCTTTGCGGCGTGCACTTTATGGGTGAAACAGCCGGTATACTCTGCCCGGACAAGAAAGTGCTGGTTCCCGACCTTAACGCCGGCTGCTCGCTGGCAGACAGTTGCCCGGCGGAAGACTTTGCCGCATTCGTAGCCTCTCATCCCGGTCATACGGTTATATCATACGTTAACACAACGGCTGCGGTAAAGGCCGTTACCGATGTGGTTGTCACCTCTACCAACGCCCGCCGGATAGTTGAGAGTTTCCCCGCCGATACTCCGATTATCTTTGGCCCCGACCGTAACCTTGGAAATTATATCAACAGCGTTACCGGACGCAGGATGCTCCTCTGGGACGGCGCCTGCCATGTACATGAACAGTTCTCGCTGGAAAAGATACTGAAACTGAAGTCGCAATACCCGGACGCCGAAATTATAGCCCATCCCGAATGCAAACAACCCGTTATTAAGGTATCAGACTTTGTAGGCTCGACAGCCGCTTTGCTGAAGCACACAATGCAGTCGGGCGCACAACGGTTCATAGTAGCCACCGAAAGCGGCGTTATACATGAGATGCAAAAACGAAGCCCACGGAAAGAATTTATTCCCGCCCCTCCTGCCGACAGCACCTGCGCATGCAATGAATGCAGCTTTATGCGCCTGAACACTATGGAGAAGTTATATGACTGCCTTAAAAACGAATCTCCCGAAATCCTCGTAGACGAAGAGATACGGCGGAAAGCTATCCGGCCTGTAAGGAAGATGCTTGAGATTTCCGAACGCCTGGGGCTTTAGGGCAGGGCAGGGTAGGGGAGTTGCTCCCGGATTGTCAGAAAACCAATTTAAGCTCCGCAGAGTCGCATATTTGCTTTCGTGCCCGTACATGTATCCGAATAAAAAACATTACCCGGTAAGGGTTTTTGGTGTGTGCTGACGCCGTAGGCGTCTAAGGCTGGTAACCTCGTGCCTTCAGGGCGCAGCCCGGGGCATTGATAACACACCACCTGCAGAACTGCAAAGCAGTTCAACCGGGGTGTTTTTCCGGATGGGGGATGCCTTGCGCTTCTCCCTTTTTAGCTTCCTGCCGGGGTGATTTATCTCTCGCAGGAAGCTGTTTTATGAGTGTATAGAATTACAGGTTAAAATACTGGACCAAAGCAAACGGTGAGCGTCGCCGGCGATGGTGAAAATATACACAGGCTGATATGGTGAATGTTTGTACCGATTTGATGCCGGAAAGGGTGAAATATTGGGTTGAAAGCAGCACGATGGAGATGAACTTCAGGGATGGTTTTAGTTAGGGTAAATCGTTGTTGTACAGTAGCTTTGTCACGTAATTTAAAATTATTCAATATGAAACATCTTGGTTTTTTTCTCGTGGCGACCATCATCGCCACATCCGCCTGCAGCAGAGCAGGCGATCCTGAAGAAGGAG
>JAISBL010000081.1 GCA_031266215.1 Tannerellaceae bacterium
CTGCTTACCAGTAAGGGCGACAAGGGTGACACCGGTAATACCGGCAGCACGGGTGCAACAGGTGCAGCCGGGCAGGGATACCTTTATGCCTATTACCCTTCCAACAGCCTTACGCCGCCCTCTGCGCCCACTACTAACGGCACTGTTCCTTCGGGATGGTGGACGTATCCCAACTTTAACGGATACCGTTACATCTATGTCAGCCAGTCCATACG
This sequence comes from Tannerellaceae bacterium, assembly GCA_031266215.1. GTDB lineage: Bacteria > Bacteroidota > Bacteroidia > Bacteroidales > Tannerellaceae > DFXE01. Next base: position 216 of record JAISBL010000081.1, read on the forward strand.
GACGAATGGCGTCTGGGGCGGATGGACGGCGCCGGTTATCTATTCCCTTAAGCCCGATCCGGGTGATCCGGGGCCGGCGATCGTTTACCGGGGTCTTTTTGCTTCGGCTGTCTATTACAATAATGGAGCCCGGAGGGATGTGGTGCAGTACAACGGTACGTATTATATCTACAAAGGCACTGACGGCGCAACCGTCAGCAGTTGGAACTCCGCAAACTGGGAATCTTTCGGCGCTCAGTTCAGCAGCGTGGCTACCGACCTGCTTCTGGCCATAAACGCCAACGTGGGCGGATGGATATTCAAAAACGAACGGCTGGAAAGTCAGTCGGGAGGAGCGTACCTTGATGGCAGGACGGGCAATGTGTCTATTACCGGGAAATTTTCAAGTGCGGCAAATGGGAGAAGGGTCGTGATAGACCCGGCTACGGCCAAAATATCGGCGTATAGTAATACAGGAGACCCGGTGTACGAATTAAGCTACGACAACCAGATAACAGGAGGATATGAATACCCCACCATGGAGTTGAAAACAAAATTCGGAACGGGAAACTCTTCTACCAGCGTAGTAATAACTCCATTCTCCATAAGTGTTGGCGGAGCGCTATTATTTTCGTCTATTGGAGGTCTCAACACGTCGATGGTAACTTTAAAAAACATTCCTACATCTGGAGGCGGGTACTCGGCGGGTACTGTATATCGTGACGGAAATACGTTGAAGATCGTCTAATTGAATACCGGATATATGTCTTTCCGGCTTTCGGGGTATTCAAATGGATTATACCTGTCCACATGAGTGCCCCGAAAATCACCTTCCAGTGTTAATATGTTCTTCACGTTGCGCTTAAGTATAAATTCAATATCAAACCTAATGGTTACAGGATATGCAAAATCCGAAAAGATGTATATTTTTTCGATCCCGTCGGATGTTTTTATTTCAGGGGATTGCCCTCCTTCTGCGAGGTCTCCCAGTTCTCCTACGAAAACACATAGGCCGGATTCATCGTAACAGGCGGCAATAGAGTTTAAAAAAAATTGTGGAGTTTTATTGACAACAATGAAACTTGTGTAACCCTGATCCTCTTCCTGTTCGCCGTCATCTTTGGCACACGAGACAGCCAGGATTAAAACAAGTAAAAACAATAGCTTTTTCATCGAAAATGTAATTTAAGTTATGAAAGTCCTTTATAATAACATCCTGCCCCCGAAGGGGTTTATCGCAATAAACCTTTTTGGTGCGCTTTTCGCCCGCAATGGCACGATTATCAGCCCGCGAACGATCAACCACGAAAGCATCCATACAGCACAGATGAAAGAGATGCTCTATGTCTTCTTTTATCTCTTTTACGTTGCGGAGTGGCTTATACGCCTGCCATGGTACAAAGGGCAAGCCTATGTAAATATCTCCTTCGAGCGCGAGGCTTACATCAACATGTTAAATAGCAATTACCTGAAGGAAAGGAGGCGGTATGCCTGGTTGAAATATCTCTAAAAAAGCCCCCATCTCCATGCAACCAAAGTTTCTCAGGCGTGGTTGTATGATAAAGGTGACGCAACACCACGACAGAGGCCTATGCCTTTAGAGTCGGTGTCGCGTCACCTGTTTTTTACCTGAGACCGCAAATTTAGTATAATCTCTAAACAAAAAACAAATGAATAAAAAGGAAATTGTAAAAATCGAAATGAAAACGCCGGTTACGTACTACGGCGGAAAACAGCAGATGCTCAGGCATATCCTCCCGCTTATCCCGGAGCACCGGATTTACGATGAGCCGTTCTTCGGCGGTGGAGCTGTGTTCTGGGCCAAAAAGCCGGCTAAGGTGGAATTTATCAACGACAAAAACGGCGAGGTGATAAACTTCTACCGCACGCTTAAGCGGAACTATGCGGAACTAAAAGAGGAGATCGATGTTATGCTCCATAGCGAATTTCAGCAGAAAGAGGCGCGGCAAATATACCGCCATCCCGAAGGGCATAGCGAGATCAAACGGGCCTGGGCGATCTATGTACTGTCACATCAGTCGTTCTACGCTATCCTGGACAGTGCATGGAAATGTTCAAAAGACCGCCCCACGGCCAGACAGTTGCAAGCCAGGAAGGAATCTTTCACTGAAGAGTATTCCGGCCGCCTGGAGCATACGTCTATATTTTGCCGGGATGCCCTGGATGTGATTAAGAAAACCGACAGCCGGGACACGTTCCATTATATCGATCCGCCTTATTTCAATGCCGATATGGGACATTATGCCGGCTATACGGCAAATGACTTTGAGAAGCTGCTGATTCTGCTAACCTCCCCTGACGGCAGGTTTATGCTAAGCAGCTATCCGTCCGGTATCCTTCACGAATATACTGTCAGGGCAGGATGGAACACATTGGAATATGAACTGCCCCGTTCGGCAGGCGGAGGCAGGAAGGTGGAAGTATTAACCCTAAACTACGATCCTGGCAGAACATCTGCCAATTACGAACAGATCGCAGCATAATATGCAGAACGGCATTTAAACCGTCTTAAAATGGGGTTTAAATGCCGCGAATTCGTTGTATTACCGTAACGGGATTTCCCGTTACGGCTGAATTGCAACAGATTAAAGCGCTAGTTAAAGTCGCGAGTATCATTTGTATTGTTTTTTTCAGCGAAATGCATATACAAATCACTACCCGTCATATACCCAAGAAAAGCATCTATTGTATAATTTTTTTCGCCCGACTCAACAGCATTTACTTGGTCTATCCTTATATTCCCTTTTTGAGCCACTCGATAAGCGGATATACCCCGCTCTTCGCGAAAAGCCCTAAGCCTTTCGCCCAGGACTTCTCTATAATTTTTCTTATCCATTTTTTCTATAATCGACAATGATATTTCCTTTTGTAGAGTTACAGCCAATTTCTTCATCTAATATTAAAATGTTTTTTTATGAAACTTTGAGATACACCTGTTTTTTCTGATAAATCTTTTATTTCTTTGTGTGAAGCGTAACGGCTTAGTATGTATCCGTTTAGTTTACCTTCATTGGCATCATTTCTGAGCCTTCTCATATCGGCTATACGTCCTTCGTCTGGCGCTTCTTCTTCTTCTTCTTCGCTCTTAGAGCTAAATATATCTTTGCCATAGCTTCCATCTTTCCAGTCATTTACCACTTCCTGAAAGTCTGCTATGTCATAATCTCTTCTTTCGCAGATATATTCTATCTGACTTTCAATTGAAAGTAGTTGATTGTCGGCACTCCTAACGTATAGTTCTATATCGCTTGTGCCTCTCAGACTTTCGTTGGGCTCGTGGTCTGAAATTCTTACTTTTAATCCTTTTATGTTGTAATACTGGCTCATAATCTTTATTTTTATTACTGGTATATCTCTTAATCTTATACAGTAAAGATAGTGTATATATTTGTATTATGCGAATATTTAATACGTTTATTCGCATGTTTCATAACATATTATTTATAGAAACTGAAAGCCTTGCACTGAAGTGCATAGTTTTAACTGGCGAGCCCGAAAAATAAATTTAAATAAAAAAACAAGTACTAAAACCTATCGTGCGGCCCCCCCCCTGCCGCTTCAGGGACAAAAGCGAAACTATATGCTCCGCAATCCATCCGGCAGGAGTGAAAGATATGCCGATTTTATGTATTGGCGGAGCAGTATTTAAATCCTCTTGAACGGGGCTTAAATGCCGCTTTGCTTTCCACAAAAAAATGCAGATTTCTGTACAATTCGTTTTTTTAATCGTGTACAATTCGTTTTTGCAATTATATTTACTTCTTGTTTCATTGTTATGTTCTTTTAATTACAAATTAATTGATACAGAGCTATTTGAATCTATAAAAACATGACGAAACTGGGAAAGAAACCCCGTTTTTCAGTCTAAAATCCATATTTTCCCGTTCGCTTGGGAAAAAGTGGTATCTTTGACTGGCGATTAGAAGAAAAACGAGCGTTCTTTGTTGGTTTTGGTGATGTTCAGGGTGTTGTCCCGTGGGTTATGCCGCATCCGTTTTGCAACTGAAAAAGGCAACGGATAAGGAGCTAAACTTCCGCTTAACTACGTTTTATTCTTCCATTTTAGCCCTAAAAATAACATAGTGAAACAGCGCTAAACAAGTCTAATTACCAAATACTTATCTCTATTCCTCCTAATATTGATGTTTATCCGAGGGCTTTTAGTATTTTTGCCACACTAAAAGCTATATTAAAAGATGTATAAAGAATTGTTCAGACAGGTCGTTTACCTAATATTAAACCCCAGGCAGGCCTGGCAGGACCTGGCAGTAAAGGAAGAAAAGAATGATGAATCGCTGACAGGGTTTGTCTACCCGCTGGTAGGACTGGTTGCCGCCGCCGCCTTCGTGGGTATCTTTTTTACCGAAACGGACTTTAGCGTCGAAGTTGCGCTCAAAACCTCGATTAAAGCCCTCTTCTCGTCAGCTGGAGGCTTTTTCCTGGCTTCCTGGCTTCTTAGCGAAGCATTGAAGGGCGTTTTCAGGCGCGAGACCGACCAGGCCCTCTGCCGCCGGTTTGTCGGCTATTCGTCGGTAGCGATGTTTGTCATACATATATTATTTTCCTTCCTGCCCTTCCTGCCGCTGTCAAGGTTCTTCTTCCTGCGCGTCTTTATACTCTTTGTACCAACCATGCTTATCACCTGGGAAGGGGCCATACCGTACATGAGGATGGAGAATGAACAGAGACTGAAGTTCACCCTCATCGCCTCGCTCCTCATCGTGATGCTTCCCGAAATCTTTGGCCGCCTGCTGTTCATGGTACTTCCCGGACTGCGCATATAACAGAGAGTAAAACAAATGAAAGAGAAATTACAGAGTAACGTTCAGATAAAAAACAAGAGGGCGACGTTTGACTACGAGCTTCTTGATACGTTCGTTGCCGGCATTGTACTGACCGGGACGGAGATCAAGTCGATAAGACAGGGGAAAGTCAGCCTCGCCGACACCTATTGCATTGTTGATAAAGGCGAGCTGTGGGTCAGGAACATGTACATAGCCGAATACTTCTACGGCACATACAACAACCACCAGACGCGCCGCGACCGTAAGCTGTTGCTGACAGGCAGGGAGCTGAAGAAGATAGACTCCGCCGCGCGCAACAGCGGATTAACCGTTATCCCCACACGGTTGTTCATCAACGAGAAGGGACTGGCAAAGATCGTAGTCGCCATTGCCAAAGGAAAGAAGGAATACGACAAACGCGAATCTATCAGGTCACGCGACGACAAGCGTGAAATAAACCGCGCATTTAAAAGACAAGCATGAACGCCACCGCCGCCAAAGTGCGTAAATGCATCCTCAGGGCCCTGCCCGGATCGGGCCGGACATGCCTGTGGCTGCTTAAGATAATACTGCCTATCTCGCTCGGCGTACGACTGCTGCAATATTGCGGACTGCTCAGCCAGCTATCCGGATGGATGGAACCGCTCTTCTCCGTCATCGGTCTGCCTGGCGAGACGGCCATAGTGTTTATCACAAGCATCTTCTGCCCCCTTTACGCTCCTATCGCCATCATATCTTCCATGTCGCTGGGAGTGCGCGAAGCCACGATACTGGCCCTGATGTGCCTGGTGTCTCACAACCTGATAGTAGAATCGTCGGTACAGGCCAAAACAGGCTCAGGTTTCTGGGAGGTTACCATCCTGCGCCTTGCGATGAGTTTTGTCATAGCTATGGGCCTCAACCTTGTGATGCCGCACTCGGGATGGGGAACGGTGGGCGGAGAGGCCTCCGTAGCCGCCGCCGGCGACAACCTGTGGGACGTATTGGCGCTGTGGCTGTACGGCTCGATGAAAGTTGTGATAACCATACTGCTGATAGTTACCGCTCTGATGATACTGCATTACATCCTTGAAGAGTTCCGGTTGATGCAGGGGCTGTCGGCAGTCTTTGCCCCGCTTATGGGAATATTCGGACTGCCGCGCAACACGGCCTTCCTGTGGCTGGTCGGCAACCTCGTCGGACTGGCATACGGCGGAGCTATCATGGTGGAACAGGTGGAGCAGGAAAAGCTGTCGTACAAGGACGGCAGCCTCCTGAACTATCATCTGGCCGTCAATCACTCGATGCTGGAAGACACCATCATATTCGTTGCCATCGGCATCCCGGTACTGTGGATACTTATCACCCGCCTGCTTTTCGCCTGCTCAGTCGTATGGATCCGCAGGCTGTACTCACTAATCGCCGCCCGTTATTTGTCACCAAAGAAGATATGAAACGAGCATGTAAAGACTATTTACGCCAAAGGCGATAAATAAAACATACTGCGAGTTCCACACCTGCAATTAATTAAATATTTTATTCGTATGAATAAAGACACATTCCTGAAACTACTCAAAGAGCGCATACTGATACTAGACGGCGCCATGGGAAGCATCATACAAGGCTATAAACTTACCGAAAAGGATTACAGAGGCGAACGCTTCGCCGGCTTCCATGCCGACCAGGCCGGAAACAACGAACTGCTCAACATCACCCGCCCAGACGTCATCAGCAGCATATACCGGTCCTATCTGGACGTCGGCGTTGATATATTTTCCACCAATACGTTTAACGCCAATGCCATCTCGATGGCGGATTATGACATGCAGTCCTTTGTGGGCGAAATGAACCTCCGGTCGGCCCAATTAGCCCGACGGGAGGCTGATGACTTTATGGCCAGGCATCCTGGGCGCCCCATCATGGTCGCCGGTTCGGTAGGCCCTACCAATAAAACGGCCTCGATGAGTCCCGACGTGGACGACCCGGCTTTCAGGGCCGTGAGCTACGCCGACCTCTACGCAGCTTACAGGGAACAGATAACAGCGCTGGCAGAAGGCGGGATAGACATCATACTTATAGAAACGGTATTTGACACCCTAAATGCCAAAGCTGCCCTCGAAGCTGCCGGCGACGTGCTTAAAGAGCAGGGTAAAGACCTCCCCATCATGCTGTCAGTGACACTCTCGGCTCAGGGCGGACGTACCTTTTCGGGGCAGACCCTTGAAGCCTTCCTTACTTCCGTGGAGCATGCGAACCCCGCCAGCGTAGGGCTTAACTGCTCTTTCGGAGCGGCTGACATGAAACCCTATCTCGAAGAGCTTGCCCGGAAGGCTCCCTATTACATCAGTGCATATCCCAATGCCGGACTGCCCAACAGCTTCGGACTTTACGACGAAACGCCCGATACAATGGCGCAGCACGTAAAGAGCTTTGTAGACGAAGGCCTGGTCAATATACTGGGAGGATGCTGCGGAACCACGCCGGCGCATATAGCACGCTATGCCGCCATAGTCCGTGGGGCGAAGCCGCACGTGCCGGCCCGGCAACCCGGTTCGCTGAGGCTTTCGGGCCTTGAGATGCTCGAGGTGAAGCCGGGCAACAACTTTGTAAACATCGGCGAACGATGCAACGTGGCCGGCTCGCGCAGGTTCCTCCGCCTCATCAAAGAGGGCAAATACGAGGAAGCCCTGTCCATCGCCCGCAAGCAGGTGGAAGACGGCGCTCAGGTGATAGACATAAACATGGACGACGGCATGCTTGACGCCGCGGCGGAGATGACAACCTTCCTCAACCTGCTGGCCTCCGAGCCTGACATTGCCCGCGTCCCACTCATGATAGACGCCTCCAGATGGGAGGTGATAGAACGCGCCCTGATGTGCACTCAGGGAAAGAGCATAGTGAACTCCATAAGCCTGAAGGAGGGCGAAGAGATATTCCTCTTACACGCAGCCCGTATAAAGCAGTTGGGCGCGGCGGCCGTAGTGATGGCTTTTGACGAGAGAGGGCAGGCCGACGTGTTCGAACGGAAAACGGAGGTGTGCGAACGCGCATACCGTCTGCTGGTAGACAAGGCCGGCTTTGATCCCCATAACATAATATTCGACCCCAACGTGCTGGCTATTGCAACAGGCATTGAAGAGCACAACAGTTACGGACTGGACTTTATCCGCGCCGTCGGGTGGATCAAACAACACCTGCCCGGGGCCGGGGTGAGCGGCGGCGTCAGCAACCTCTCCTTCTCTTTCAGGGGAAACGACCACCTGCGCGAAGCCATGCATGCAGTATTCCTCTATCATGCCATAGGCAGGGGGATGGATATGGGGATAGTCAACCCGGCCTCGACCGTCACTTACGAAGACATTGAGCCGTCATTGCGCACATTGCTCGAAGACGTCATCCTCTGCCGCCGTCCCGAAGCGGCCGAGGAACTCGTCTCATACGCCCAGCAGGATATGGGCGCCGAAGCACCGGAAACAGTAGCCGGCCAGCAGCGGCAGGCATGGCGCGAAACATCTCTGCCGGAGCGTCTGGAGTATGCTCTGAGGAAGGGGATAACCGATTTTCTGGATGTTGATCTGGCCGAGGCCCTCGTCCGCTACCCCCGCGCCGTAGACATAATAGACGGTCCGCTGATGAGCGGTATGAATAAGGTTGGAGAACTCTTCGGCGCCGGTAAGATGTTCCTCCCTCAGGTGGTCAAGACAGCCCGTACGATGAAGAAGGCCGTAGCCATACTTCAGCCTGCCATAGAAGCGACGCAGGCGGAAAGCGGCAGGATGAAAGCCGGAAAAGTCATATTCGCCACCGTAAAGGGCGATGTTCATGATATAGGGAAGAATATCGTATCCATAGTATTGGCCTGCAACAACTACGAGGTAATAGACCTTGGAGTAATGACGCCCGCCGACGTTATAGTGAGGACGGCTATTGCCGAAAAGCCCGACCTCGTATGCCTGTCGGGACTTATCACACCGTCGCTTGAAGAGATGGTGCACGTAACGGAAGAAATGCAGAAAGCCGGACTGTCAATCCCCGTCATGATCGGCGGGGCCACGACCTCGAAACTGCACACGGCCGTCAAGATAGCGCCGCATTACAGATACCCGGTTGTACACGTGGCCGACGCCTCGCAGGGGCCTCTTGTAGCCGCCCGGCTGCTCAACCCCGGCACACGACGTGAGTTTATAGACGAGCTTGACCGCGAATACGAGAAGTTGCGCCGCTCCATCGGGGAAAGGCGTACGGAAACCGTTTCGCTTGCATATGCCCGTAAGCATCCGGCAAAAACCGGCCCGGCGGCTTACCACCCGGCCCGTCCCGCACATGAAGGCGTACGGCTCATCAGTCGTATCCCAGTCGACACGCTCCGCCGGTATATCAACTGGAAGTTCTTTTTCGTAGCATGGAAGCTGAGCGGGCGTTTCGCCGGTATAAGTGGTATGGATGGCCGCGAAGCCTCATGGATGGCCGATCTCACAGACAGTGAGCGCGACAGGGCGGAAGAGGCTGTTAAACTTTACGCCGACGCCACGCAGTTACTCGACCGCCTTGAGGCGGCTGACAAAGGCTATGCCAGGGCGCTGTACGGGTTTTTCCCGGCCCATAGCGAGAGCGATAACATAGTGTTGCCCGGCAACGACGTCACATTCCCGATGTTACGGCAACAGGCCCGGACGGACAGCGGTATTTACAGATCGCTTGCCGACTACGTCCTGCCGCTCGATGGAGAATGCAGTGATTACATCGGAGCCTTCGCCCTGACAGCCGGGGCAGAGACCGAAGACCTCAAAGAAGCGTTCGAAGCCGAGGGCGACACCTATTCTTCAATGCTCCTGCAAAGCCTTTCAGACCGCCTGGCCGAGGCAGCCTCCGAATACCTTCACGAGAAAGTTCGCCGCGAGTTCTGGGGCTACGCTCCCGGTGAAGACCTGAGTATCTCAGACCTTTTCAGTGTCAGATACCGGGGTATACGCCCTGCGATAGGTTACCCATCGCTGCCCGACCAGTTGCTCAATTACAGCGTAGACTCGCTGCTTGACTTCTCACGCGCCGGTATAAGTCTGACCGAAAACGGAGCCATGTACCCGACCGCTTCCGTAAGCGGCCTGTACATATCCCACCCGGAAGCATCATACTTCATGATCGGCTCCATTGACGAAGAGCAACTCATCGACTATGCCCGGCGTCGCAATATCAGCGAGGCCGACGCCCGCCGGCTGCTCGTCAAAAACCTCTGACAAACCCCCCGCCCCCACCTGTATGATAGACTTCATCACATTCTGCGACTATACCGGCACGTTCGCCTTTGCAATAAGCGGCATCAGACTGGCCTCAGCCAAACAATTCGACTGGTTCGGCGCCTACGTGGTAGGCATCGTCACAGCCGTAGGCGGAGGTACAGTAAGAGATATTTTGCTCAACACCACACCATTCTGGATGGAGCAGCCCTCCTACCTTATCGTCTCAGGACTGGCCCTGCTATTTGTAATCGCCTTCCGCAAATACGTCATACGTCTCGATAATACATTCTTCATCTTCGACGCCATCGGCCTTGGCCTCTTTGTCATCGTAGGAGTGGTGAAGACTTTGGACTTTGGCTTTCCCATGTGGGTAGCCATCGTGATGGGAACCATTACCGGATCGTTCGGCGGCATGATGCGCGACATCCTGATCAACGAAGAGCCGCTTATCTTCCGCAAAGACATATACGCCCTTGCCTGCGTAGCAGGAGGATTAGTCTACTACGCCTGTACGCTGCTGACGTTGCCGTCAGCCCTGTCGCAATTCATTGCAGCAATCAGCGTATTCATCATCCGCATCCTGGCCGTAAAATACCATATCAGCGTCCCGGTATTGAAGCCTCCGCCACCACGCCGTAAGTAAACCTATATTAGCTGTAATAAAAACCCGTTTCGTCATCTTCCGGCAGCGCTTCCTGATAAGAAGCGGCGCCAATGAAAAAGGAACGGCAACCCTTTCCGGCTTGTCATACTGTGACTCATGTTCGAAATAATTCCTGCATACAATGAAAAAGCCGTCCGGACAACGTACGTGATGAAAAAAAACACGTACGTGATGTGGAAAAACACTTACGGGATGGAAAAGAACACTCACGTGATAAGAAAAATACCTATGTGATGGGAAAAAACGCGTACGTGATGAAAAAAAACACGTATGCGATGGAAAAAAACACGTATGTGATGTGGAAAAACACGTACGTGAAAAGAAAAAACACGTGCGCAATGAAGATAAACACGTATGTGCTGTAAAAAAACACGTACATGCTTTTTTACGATTCTAACACCAATAAATATAATGCCGGCGTATCAACTTTTTAATTATTAGCACTATAAGTAATTTAAATAAAACTCTCCTCGTATCCGCAAGGCGGTTGACAGGGAGCATCGAAGGCCGGTTCAGCAATATTGACAGCGCAGTAAAGCAAATTGACGCACACTCCGCATGGCCGGTGTACCATTTAATTTATTAAGGCGAATAACGTATGGAAATATTCTGCGGAAAGCTGAAAATCGTATATTTGATCGCCTCTAAAGGGAGAAATATCTGTGTAATACATGCTGCAACATATATTTATGTCCCTGACCATCAAATTACGAACTAATAATTAAAAGGAGTAACTTATGTACTATCTCAGGCAATTAACATTGATTAGTTTAATGTCCCTTATTCTGATGACATTAACTTTCTGTAATAGCAGAACCGGTGAAAACGGCGAAAATAAACTGGAAAAACTACCGGTTATAGCTGTTAAATCAACTAATCAGCAGGGAAATGCTGTTATCAGTTGTGATTATTCGCTTATAAAGGATACGATTGATATGGAATTAAGTTCGCTTGTTTCCGGCTTTGATGCGATCTGCCTGTCCAATCAGGATGAAGCGCTCGTAACAGAGGGGAATCTGACTGTAAGCGAGAATTATATAGGAATATATTCTTCGCGCGCCGGCGAGTATAAACTGTTCTCCAGAAAAGGCGACTTTATAACAAATATTTCGTCGCGTGGTCCTGGAGCACACGAGTTTGTTATCTCTATATACGACAGCTACATCGACGAAGCGGCCAACCGTATTTACATCCTTCCCATGCGCGCCGGCAATATTCTGGTCTTCGACCTGGAAGGAAACATACAGGGCCAGATACGGCTTGCTTACAATGCGCCGAAAGGAAGACTCGTTGTAAATACTTCAAAAAAGGAAGTAATCATTATGGCGCTTCCGTTTAAGGATGGTATACCTTCCGTGATATGGAAACAGGATTTCGACGGGAACATCATACAGGAGGTACCTGCGGCTCAATATGCAGTTGAACCGGACTTCAGCAATGAGGTTGATCGCGGACTGAACACCGGATATATGGATTTTTCAATTTTCAAATGGGGAGCCGCCGCTGATTCGCTATATCATTATGATGAAGACAAAAATGAATTAAATCCGGTGTTTACCGTCAGGTTTCCCGGCGAACCTCTTATGCACGAATATATTGAACTCCCCGGTTGCTATCTGGTGCGTATGATACCTGAAGGCCGTCCGGCCAGTTATCCGCTGATCTACGTTGACAAAAATACCCTGAAAGGCGCATTCATCCGCTTGAACGTAGATTTTTTAGGAGGCATAAGAGGCTCTGACTGGATTGACTTCAGGAATGGGTATTACATCACAAATAATTATGCCTATTCGTTAAAGGAAGAAATAGAAAACAAATTAAAGGATCAGGATGTAGACGCAAACTCCAGGGAAAGGCTGGAGCTGATAAATAACAGCATCACTGAAGACAGCAATAACATTTTCTTTATAGGCAGACTTAAGACAGCCATGTCTTCGCCTGCTATCGTTGATAATGACATAAACATCTATTTACAGGAAGCGTCTCCGGACAAAGAAAACATAAGCAAAGATTCAGATCAGGCCTCCTCATCTGATGAAGACAGAGTATATGGACTGAAAACGGATGACCTTAAAGAAATAAAAATAGGCTATCCCGAAGGAGATTTCAAGGAATATTTCAGAACCAACAATTTATATAAGGATTGGGACAGTAACGATAAAAAAGAAGTAACTGTTGTCCTTATAATTGAAAAAGACGGTTCTGCATCAAATGTAAGAGCCGTAACGCCATCGGGTGTCGAAAAATTGGATAATGAAGCCATCCGTTTAATACAGAACATGAAATTTGTTCCCACGGTAACCTTAAAAGGGAAGCCTGTCAGGAGCAGGTATTTTATGCCTGTATATTTCCCTCCGCAATAACTCTATTGAATTAATTATTTTATTCGTATGAAACGTCTGGCTTTATGTATGGTTCTTTTTGTGCTGGCTGGATCCGTTGTGTCGTGCGACGATGATGATGAGATGCGCTATGATTATCGTGAAGAGCCGACCGCTGAGTACCTGGCGCTCATTCAGGATATTTTGGAAGCGATGAATATGCCCCGCCCGGTCGACGCTTATTGCTATCCGGTTTATCCTGGTATGGCGTCGTGGGCGGACTTGCAAACTCCGGAGGATCGTACGACAGCCACACAGGTACCGCAGTCGATATTGGAGCGGCAATCCACCCAGGCTGTACTCCAGGATATATGGGAATATCCACTCTTGGGAAACATAGCTATTTTTACATTAGGTTCGCCCTATGAACTGATGTTTGACTCTTACTTTGCGGACAACAACGCCTACAAGGAGTTACGTACACGGCGCGATGCGGCGGATTGTATACTGGTGCGGATGGAACGGATCAATCCTTCAGCTCCGGCCGACATCATATCGCGGGCTTTTGAAGTATTGATCGCTCAGGACGAGATACTCTCGATGTTTACTCCCGGACAGAAAAAGCGTCTGGCCCTGTATGCGCTTGATAAACTCAGTGTCAGGGTACAGGATGCGAGCCTTCCCATGCTGCGCAGTACGCTGAATCTGCTGGCTAAGATCATGCTGTCACGCAACTATCCACCTTTCGTAAACGAACTGAATAATAATGAAGACCTGCAACACTTCATGGAAACCGGCAGGTTTATGTATTCAGAGAATGCCAGACGACTTGTGGCTTATGCTACGGCTTATACAAAACTACCTGTTTAAAAAACGAACATATAAACTCATGTTAATATGCAGAGTGATAGTTTTTAGTTGTTATAATATCGTGTGTTGGTTAAAGAACCGAAAATATTATATAATTACGCAGATTATTTGTTTTTTTGCAGGCAATTTGTGGAAGGGGGATTCTTTTAATTTGCACCTTCTTCCTGTTTAACAATAAAGTTTTGTATTTGATGGCAGAAATTAAGAAGATAAGCGCTGTTTCTTTTTTTAATTCCCGCGTTACTTCCATAATCAGCATAGCACTGGTTCTATTCCTGCTGGGGCTGATATTCCTGATGGCTGCGCTTGGGAGCCGGTTGTCTGATTTTGTTAAGGAGAATATCTCGTTCTCCGTTGTATTGAAAGATGATGTCAGAGAACCTGACATTAAAAGAATCCAAAAGAACCTGGACGACCTGCCTTTTATCAAATCAACGGAATACATCTCCAAAGAGCAGGCTATAAAGGAGCTTGAGAACGAACTTGGAGAAAACCCGGAAACTTTTCTCGGCTTCAACCCTCTGCAGGCATCCATAGAAGTGAGGCTGCATTCGGAATATGCCAATACCGACAGTCTGCAGGTGATAGAAAAACGGCTCAAGGCATACACCTCCGTATCAGACCTGCTTTACAGGAAAGACATGATGCAGGTTGTAAATGACAATATGAGGCGGTTCGGCGTCGTTTTGCTTACACTGACGTTGATGCTGATGGCCATCTCGTTTGTACTTATCAGTAACACCATCCGTTTGTTGATCTATTCCAAACGCTTCCTGATTCATACCATGCAGTTGGTGGGAGCTACCGCCGACTTTATCAGGCGGCCGTTCGTCATATACAATACAGTCAGCGGTATATTAGCGTCTATACTGGCAATATTGATGCTTATCAGTGCGTTATATTACCTGCAGGGCGAATTGCCTGGGTTTGTGCAAATGATGGATACGGGGATGTTGCTGCTTATTTTTCTGTCTGTATTTGCTATGGGCATATTGTTGTGCGTGGGAGCCAGCGTGCTGGCGGTCAACAAATATTTGCGTATGGAAGTAAACAAGTTATATTACGTATAATTAAACTGGAAATGACAAAAAACGATTTTGCTTTCGGGAAAGAGAATTTTATACTGATCGCCGTTTCAGTAGTGATCATAATTATTGGTTTCGTATTAATGAGTGGAGGGGGTATTCCGGAAGACGGCGTATCGTTTAATCCGGAGATATTCAGCATGCGTCGCATTGTCATAGCGCCGGTTGTAACCATGACAGGCTTCGGGTTGATGATCTTTGCCATCCTTAAAAACAGCAAAGAGAATAAAAACGGGGAATGAATCTGACAGAGTCTTTAGTCTTAGGTATCATACAGGGTCTTACAGAATTTCTTCCGGTCAGCAGCAGCGGTCATCTACTTATCGGAAGCGCGTTGTTCGGTTTGAATGAAGAAAGCAACCTGGCCTTTTCAGTCGCCGTACATGCCGCTACGGTGCTGAGTACGATAGTCGTATTATGGAGCGAAGTATCGGTTCTTTTTAAAAGCTTCTTCGGCTTCAAATGGAATGAAGAGACACAAATGGTTTGTAAAATCCTTGTGTCTATGATTCCGGTTGCCATTGTAGGCGTATTTTTTAAGGATCACGTAGAAGCGCTCTTTGGCAGTAACCTGATTCCGGTAGGCTGCATGTTGCTGTTGACGGCTGCCCTGCTGGCTTTCTCTTATTACGTCAAACCCCGGCAAAAAGATACGCTATCTCTCAAAGATGCTTTTGTTATCGGAATTGCGCAGGCATGCGCTGTCGTGCCGGGATTGTCGCGCTCAGGAACTACCATAGCCACCGGGCTTTTGTTGGGTAATAAAAAAGAAGAGGTGGCCAAATTCTCTTTTCTCATGGTGATCATTCCCATCCTGGGAGAGGCTTCACTCGAATTGGTGAAAGGAGAATTTTCAGTAGAAGCGTCCGGTATATCTGCAACAGCATTGATCTCCGGATTCCTTGCCGCATTCGTAACAGGGGCCATTGCTTGTAAATGGATGATTAATATGGTGAAAAAAGGCAGGTTGATTTATTTTGCTTACTACTGCATAGCTGTCGGATTATGCGCTATTGTATACTCGTTAATGAATTAAAATGGATTTTATTGCAGGAGAGGTAATTTATTTGAATAAGCCCCTGGAGTGGACTTCCTTCGATTTGGTGAACAGATTCCGTCATAAATTAACAAGGAAGTTGCATGTAAAAAAAATAAAGGTCGGGCATGCCGGAACACTGGACCCTCTGGCTACCGGCGTAATGATTGTATGTACCGGAAGGGCAACCAAACGTATCGAAGAATTTCAGTATGAAACAAAAGAATATATAGCAACGTTGAAGCTTGGAGAAACAACCCCTTCTTTTGATTTGGAAGAGGAAATTGACGCTGTTTACCCCACGGAGCATATTACCCGGGTAAAGGTGGAAGAGGTGTTGAAATCGTTTACCGGCTCCATACAGCAGGTGCCTCCGGTTTTCTCGGCTGTCAAGGTAAATGGTAAGAGGGCATATAAATTTGCAAGAAAGGGAAGGACTGTTGAATTGAAACCAAAAACATTAGTGATCGATGAACTGGAACTGTTGGATTACAGGCTGCCTTTCATTACCCTTCGGGTGGTGTGCAGTAAAGGGACTTATATCCGCGCTCTCGCAAGAGATATAGGCGAATCGCTGCTATCGGGGGCGCACCTGACGGCTTTGGAGCGTACAAGGATCGGGAATATAACACTCGACATGTGTCTGCCTGTTGAAGAAATAGACGCTTTTCTTGACAACGTAATGATAAAAATAACCGATTAACAATATAAGTATGAAGCTTTCTAAATTCAAATTCAATTTGCCGGATAACCTGATTGCCTCACATCCGGCTCCTAACAGGGACGAGTCGCGCATGATGGTGATTAACCGTAAGACGGGAGAAATAGAACACAAGATATTCAAGGAAATTTTAGATTATTTCAATGAAAAGGATGTATTTATTTTTAATAACACACAGGTATTTCCCGCTCGTTTATACGGCAATAAAGAGAAAACCGGCGCTCGTATCGAAGTATTCCTGCTACGCGAACTAAATTCTGACTTGCGCCTTTGGGATGTGCTGGTTGACCCGGCAAGGAAAATACGCATCGGGAACAAACTGTATTTCGGAGAAGACGATTCAATGGTGGCCGAAGTTATCGACAATACAACGTCCAGAGGACGAACTCTGCGTTTCCTCTACGACGGGGATCACGACGAATTTAAAGCTGCGTTATATGCGTTGGGTGAAACGCCGCTACCTAAATATATGAACCGCCCGGTAGAGGTGGATGATGAAAAACGCTATCAGAACATTTTTGCCACCGAGGAGGGAGCCGTAGTTGCTCCGGCTGCCGGCCTGCACTTTAGTCGCGAACTCATGAAACGGCTGGAAATCAAAGACTGTCGCTTTGCGTTCCTGACCGTTCATTTAGGTCTGGGAAACTTCCGCGAAATCGACGTTGAAGACCTGACCAAACACAAAATGGACTCGGAACAAATGTTTGTAAACTCTGATGTGGTGAAAATCGTGAACGAAGGGAAAGGCGGCAATCACAAAATATGCGCCATTGGTACGTCCGTCATGCGAGCTATTGAAACGGCAGTAAGTACAGACGGGCGTCTGAAAGAGTTTGAGGGATGGACTAATAAGTTTATCTTCCCGCCATACGAGTTCAGCGTAGCGACAAGCATGGTGACAAACTTTCATTTACCTCTTTCCACCCTTCTGATGATGACGGCATCTTTCGGCGGGTACGACATGATTATGGATGCATACCGTAAAGCAGTGGAGGAAGAATACCGCTTCGGCGCTTACGGCGACGCCATGTTGATTGTATGAAGAAAAAACTTATAATGTATGGCAACGGTTTATATCGGCTTGGGGACAAATTTAGGAGATAAAAACAAACACATAACAACAGCCGTAAAACTGCTGGCCGAAAGGGCGGGGAAAATTCTCGCTCTTTCGCGTTTATATGAGAATCCTCCCTGGGGATTTGAATCGGAGAACGAGTTTATCAACGCTGCTTTAGCCCTTGAAACCGTGTTATCTCCCCTTGAGTTACTGAATATCACTCAGCAGATAGAGCGTGAAATGGGACGTTCCGGAAATACATCCGGTTCTTATTGCGACCGGATAATAGATATTGATATTCTGCTTTACGAAGATATGATTCTACATACGGACAACATCACATTACCCCATCCGCTAATGCACGAACGTCGTTTTGTGGCCGTTCCTTTAGCAGAGATAGCCCCTGCACTTCTACATCCTGTACTGAAAAAGACTATGGCATCGCTGGCTCTTTCCCTTTAACCTTTTAACGCACCCTGCCACTGAATGGAAGTCACTGTGAACGTGTAGCCAGTCCCGCTGGCAGGGCAGACGCATTTAATACTCCGTTTTCCTGCTTCATTTCTTTTTGTAATCATTCTTCCGTGAAAAAGATTGTGGCGAATGTAAAGGGATTATTAGAAAATCATGAGTTTTATCATAAAAATATAGGATATGATCCGCAAATTAGTTCATTATTTTCGTCGAAACGTACATTATTACCGCTGAAAAGGAAGTCCGTTTCGACGAAAAGGAAGTATGTTTCAGCGAAAAGGAAGTCCGTTTCGGCGAGAAGGAAGTCCGTTTTGGCGAAAAGGAAGTCCGTTTCAGCGAAAAGGAAGTCCGTTTCGACGAAAAGGAAGTCCGTTTCGGCGAGAAGGAAGTATGTTTGGACGATAAGGAACTACTTTTGGCGAAAAGCAGCTATGTTCAGGTGGAATAGGCCTGAATTACCTTCAGTTCATTCGACTTGTTGCCAATAGCTAAAACATCAAAGAATACACCTTAGGTTATGCAAAGAGCGATGCGGTTTTTCTTACGTCGAGATTCTTAAATGCGTCTGCCCTGGTCCCGCTGGTCTCAGTGATTAAACCTTTTGAGCTAAAAGAAGTCAAATTACACTGCGTATAAGAACTTTACAAAAGAATCATTACTTTTGTCACATCTAATTATCATCATAAACTAATTATTAATAAAGGAAAAAAATGAGACGTCGTGATTTTTTTAAGACCAGTGTTGTGGCAAGTGCAGCCCTATCCTTGAATTTTGACGGACTGCAGGCGGCTTTGGCTTCCAATACTGCGGCTATGGAAGCAGCCCCTGATTTGGTAGCTGTTATGGGCGGAGAGCCTGAGGCTATGCTTGATAAAGCATTAGAAGCTCTCGGAGGAATAGGTAAGTACATTAAGAAAGGACAAAAAGTGGTTATCAAACCTAATATCGGCTGGGACCGTACGCCTGAACTTGCAGGAAACACCAACCCGTTGCTGATAAAATCGCTTGTAAAGAGATGTCTCAATGCAGGAGCATCCAAAGTGACTGTGTTTGATCATACCTGTGACGACTGGCAGAAGTGTTATAAGTCAAGCGGTATCGAAGCTGCTGTTAAAGAAGCCGGCGGTATAGTGCTGCCCGGTAATGACGAGAGATACTACAAGAGCGTTACCATACCTGGAGGAGTGAAGATAAAGGAAGCCAAGATACACGAAGCCTTACTGGAAGCAGATGCGTGGATCAATGTTCCTGTACTGAAGAATCACGGTGGGGCCAAGTTCTCATGCGCAATGAAAAACCTTATGGGTATTGTATGGGATCGCCGTGTCTTTCATTCCAATGACCTCCAGCAGTGTATAGCAGATCTCTGCGCCCTGCAAAAGAAACCGGTGCTTAACATAGTAGACGCTTATCGTATGATGCATCAGAACGGTCCGCAGGGCAAGAGCGCTGCCGATGTGGCAACGACTAAGTCTTTGCTGGCTTCTACCGATATAATTGCTATTGATACGGCAGCCTTAGGGTTATTCAACCAGGTCAAGAAGTTGGAGATGGCTGCAATAGGGCATATCACCAAGGGAGAAACCCTGAAACTTGGCACCACTAATCTTGAAAAATTGAATATCAAACGTATCAGGGTATAATCATCTCAATTTACACACTAACCACAAATGAAACAAACCGGAAAAAAACAAGTTAATCATCTTAAAAGATTGCGGGCATCGCTCGCAATCTTATTTTTCGTACCTATACTTCTGTATTTTGTAGATTTTACTAGTGCATTACCGCAGGAGGTGCATACGCTTCTGCATCTTCAGATCATTCCGGCAGTTTTAAGCGGAGCTGTAGGGATAATAGTGTTACAGTTTATCCTCGTTATCGTGTTTGGACGTATATATTGTTCGGCGATATGCCCGGCAGGAATTTTTCAGGACATTATCAACCGGCTATTCTGTATCGGTAAGAAAAAGAGAAAGGGTGCGTGGCGGTTCTCGTATCATAAGCCACTTAACATCTTACGCTATCTGTTGCTGACTGTTACGGTAGTGACGGCAGTTTTTGGCATTACCACGCTGGTGGTATGGCTTGACCCGTACAGCAATTTCGGGCGTGTAGCAACTAATCTGTTCCGCCCGGCTGTGATGTGGGGAAACAATATACTGGCCGACGTGTTGATGAGATTGGAGAATTATTCTCTCTACCACGTCACAATCCACACCGTTACCAAAGCCGGATTAGTTTCGGGGATTATTGCCATCACAGTGTTTGTTGCGCTTGCCGTTTCCCGCGGACGCCTGTTCTGTAATACCTTATGTCCGGCAGGAGCATTGCTGAGTCTGGTTTCCAGATACTCCATTTTCCGTATTTCGTTTGACGAAGAGGTCTGCAATAATTGCGGAAACTGTGAACGCAGTTGCAAGGCCGAAGCAATAGACAGTAAGAATATGAAAATAGACACTTCGCGTTGCGTAACGTGCTTCAACTGCACTTCTGCGTGTACGAAGAAGTCGCTCAGATACCGTTTCAGGCCTCCTTTCCTGAAAGACAGGCCATCTGTAGCTGATAAAGCCGGCACAGTGAAGTCCGGCAGTCGACGCAGTTTTTTCGCAACAGGTGCTACCATAGCAGCTTCACTGCCGGTTATCTCTACAATAGCACAGTATTCGGACTTGCCTGATGGCGATGCCGTAACCGCCGAAGATAATATCGACTACAAGAACCTTCCTCCCGTAACACCTCCGGGCTCTGTTGATCTGGAGCGGTTCAAAGACAAATGTACCGGCTGTCATATTTGTGTCGTGCGCTGCCCGACACAGGTTCTGCGTCCGGCAGGATTTCAGTATGGTTTTGATTATCTGCTGCGTCCCCACTGTGCATTCGAGAGCAGCTACTGCAATTACGAATGTACCGTATGCGGCGAAGTATGCCCCGTACATGCCATCCGCAGGCTGGATAAGGAAGAAAAACGGACTATACAGGTAGGCATTGCTACATTCAACATAAGCCGCTGTATCGTATATACCGAAGGAACCGACTGCGGAGCATGCTCCGAGCACTGCCCCACGCAGGCAGTTCATATGATACCATATGAGGGAACGCTCACCATTCCACAGGTAGAAGCCGAGCTTTGCATCGGTTGTGGAGGCTGTGAATCTATATGTCCGGTAAGGCCGCACCGCGCCATCGTAGTGGTAGCAAACAACGAGCACCGGCAAGTCGCCCCGCCTGAAGAAGAAGAAGTAAAAGAATATGAGATAGACGGCTTTGGATTCTGAAATCAAACAATACATAATAACAAAAAGCAAGAGTTATGAATCGGATAAAAATCATCTTAGGGCTGGCCGCTTGTGCGGCTTTGCCCGCAGTAGCGCAAACGCCAAAAAAATCAATGACAGTAGAAGACCTGGTAGCCTGGGAACGAATTACAGCGAAAAGCATTTCAGATGACGGCATGTGGGTGTCGGCCAAAATGGAGCCGTGGAAAGGCGACGTATCCATTTATGTGTACAACCGCAAGGGAGAAGAAGTCGCTTCTTTCAGGCCGGCAAAGGAAAGCGAGTTTTCTGTCTCTCATTATCTGCTGGTCACAAAAACCGCCACGTTGGAAGAAACAGAAGCCCTGAAGCTCAAAAAAACGAAGGATGACCAGATGCCTATGGACAGACTGGCGATCTACGATCTGTCGAGTAAAAAGGAAGAATCCATAGACTCGATCCGTTCATACAAATTATCCGAGAGCGCCGACTGGCTGGCATATCAGCGAGGACGGAAAGCAGACTCTACCCTTTATATCCGCACTTTAGACGGATCTCAATCAACCGCCTTCCCTAGAGTGACAAATTTCTTTTTTTCTAAGGAAAACAACGTTTTATATTACGTCACAGCAGAGGACAGCGCCGGCGTAAAACCGGGATTGTACGCCTGCCTGCCCGGCCAGGGCGACGCAAAGCTGATATGGGGTGGTGACGGAGTGTTCAAACATATAACGGCGGATGAAAAAGGCAGTCATCTGGCCTTTCTCTACTGCGCCGACAAAGATTCCACCGATACCGGCTTTGCCCTGTACATGTCCAAAGACAATAACCCGGCGCACAAAATTGCAGAACGTCATGACACGTTTCTCCCATCACAATGGGTGATAAGTGAAAACGGCGAGCTGACTTTCTCTAAAAACGCCCGGCGACTGTTCTTCGGGATCGCTCCCCAGCCCAAACAGAAAGATACCACCATACTGGCTGACAACCGTCCGAATGTGCATATATGGAACTGGAACGAAAAAATACAATACACACAGCAGGATTATAACAGGGCCGAGGATTTGAAAAAGACCTACAAGGCAGTCTGCAACCTGCGGGAACAGACGTTCGTCACCCTTACAACACCAGAGCTGACTACGCTCCAGACCGTGGAAAACGACGATGTATCCGTCGCTCTTCTGAGCACTACCGTGCCTTATGACCTGGAGCGGATGTGGGAAGGAGCAAACCGCTCCGACGTGTATTCCGTTAACCTGCAAACCGGAGACCTTCAACCCGTAATAAAAGAAACTACCGGACGCGTACGCCTTTCTCCCGAAGGCAAATACGCCTACTGGTATAATCCGAAAGACAGCTCATGGTACACCCATTCCATTGCCGGGCGCAAAGAATACCGCCTGACTACGCCGTCAACCTTTATTGCATGGGATGAAGATAACGACGTTCCCAGCTATCCCGACTCACACGGCATCGCCGGCTGGACAACCGGCGATGAGGCTATATTGATATACGACCGCTTCGATATCTGGCGATTTGATCCCACCGCAGCCACGGCTCCCGTCAGCCTCACCGTCGGCGGGCGTAGCGGAAACATTGCCTACCGCAGGATGCAACTGGACAAAGACGAGACACATATAGACCCCGGAGAAACACAACTGCTGCGTGGATTCAACCATACGACCAAAGGGTACGGATATTACAACGCACGCTTCGCCACGCCTTCTTTGCCACAAACCCTGCTGGCGGGAGACTTCATGCTGTCTGCACCGGTGAAAGCAAAAAAATCGGACGCAATAATATATACGTCAGAGACATTCTCTAAATACCCCGACGTGCTTTTGTCAGACCGCACATTTAAGCGCTCCGTCCAGCTCACTCAGGGAATCCGTCAGCAAGACGCATTCATATGGGGAACGGCCGAGCTTACCTCATGGGTTTCATTAGACGGCCGACGGCTGGAAGGTGTCATTTACAAGCCTGTCGGTTTCGACCCAGGGAAAAAATACCCGGTCATAGTAAACTTCTACGAACGCAATTCCGAAACATACCATTCATACCGCATGCCGGAGGCAAATCGTTCCACCGTTGACTATCACTTCTACAACAGCAACGGCTACATCGTCTTTAATCCCGACATAATTTATGATGACGGATACCCCGGTGAAAGCTGTTTCAAAAGCGTCATGCCGGGCGTTGCCGCACTGATAGCCAAAGGCTACGTAAACGAAAAAGCAATAGCGGCTCAGGGACATAGCTGGGGCGGGTATCAGGACGCCTACCTGGCTACGCGTACAAACCTCTTTGCCGCCATAGAGTCAGGCGCTCCAGTGGTAAACATGCTCAGCGCCTACGGAGGTATCCGTTGGGGTTCGGGACTGAACCGTTCTTTCCAGTACGAACACGGGCAAAGCCGTATTGGCGCCTCTATATGGGAATCGCCGTTACGTTACATAGAAAACTCCCCCCTGTTTGACATGGACAAGGTGAAGACTCCCATTCTGATCATGGCAAACGACAATGACGGGCACGTCCCGTGGTATCAGGGAATTGAATTTTTCGTAGCCCTCAAACGTCTTCAGAAGCCGGCCTGGCTGCTGAACTACACAGGCGAACCTCATTGGCCTATGCGCATGGCGAACAGGATAGATTTCCAGAAGCGTATGTTTCAGTTCTTTGAACACTACCTCAACAACAAACCCATGCCCGGTTGGATGAGCGAAGGCGTCCCGGCTGTAGAGAGAGACTTTGAGCTGGGATATTAATTGCCGATCCCATACCTATACAAACGAAAGCGACCCCGAAAAGGTCGCTTTTTACGTGAAAACGAAAAGGTGCATCTGAGTCAGATGTAAGAAAAGCCCGGTGTGGCATACTCTCTCCCCTGAAAAGTGCACAACTTTTGACATACCTTCATATGATATGGTACGCCTCTCTTCCTGTTTTCGCCAATGGGACAACCTTTACGCCATAGGCCCCATCTGTTGCGGCGTTGAACATTACATCTATCGTACCTTCCCTGTATGAGTTAACCACGCCAAGGCGAACCCTCCGTGACGCCTGCCCGAAATAATCGCTTCCTCCCACAGAAGGTTGTTGCCGGAGAGCTTGAATCTTCCAAGCCCTGCATCGCTTCTATACGACGCACTTTTATCAGGTCGGTATTGAGATTTCCACCTATCACGACCGTCGAGCCGAGCATTGCGTACCGGACTGCATCTTCGTAAGCCATCGCGCCCAGGCCT
This sequence comes from Tannerellaceae bacterium, assembly GCA_031266215.1. GTDB lineage: Bacteria > Bacteroidota > Bacteroidia > Bacteroidales > Tannerellaceae > DFXE01. The sequence goes on from JAISBL010000081.1 coordinate 24,946, forward strand.
GAGATATCGGCCTTGGCGTTTAAGCGGTTTTTCATGTCCGTACTCAGTGAATCGAAATAGACTGCTCAGGAGAGATTTATACGGTTCGAATAAATTGTCGTACTCCCGGCAGTCTGATTGATGTATGAACGTGAGTTCGATATAAGAAATCGATATTTAGTATGCTGATTATTAGTTATAAGCAATCTGTTTAGTCTTTGAGCATTTTACTAAATGCTTAAATTTGCCATTATTTATTCAATAATATCTCCATTAGAAGGCTAAAAACTAAAGAATTAGCAAAACAATAAACAGTATTAGCCTTAATGCATTGATAATCAAATAGTATTATATCAAACTCACGTTATGAGATGAGTTTCTGCCCGTTGATAAGGTCTTCCTTGTATGCATACAGGATATTCGTCTCCGCCTTTGTTAACTACTCTCATATTGCCGCTTAAGTTTGATTACCTACTTATATGAGTGAATGGAGTAGTAGTGGCAGACCGTCCGAATCTGTCACGAGATGCGCCCTGAAGGGTTTGCACGTAATGCGCCACAGGTTTAATGTTAAGAATGAAATGTTTATCTTTGGGCGCTAAATTATGTATCAGATGAAACAATACGGTTTATTTCTATTGCTTTGTTTCTGCGCTTTGGGGATTAAAGCGCAGGATATGAAAACACTCTTTGCCGATATGCCCGATTCATATCTCCCACAGTTGGAAGCAGCCTGGCGGAAAGACCTGGCAGACCTTTATATCACAGGAAAAGAAGCCCGCCTGCAAAATACTATGGAAGGCTATTCCAAACTACTGAAGCTGACAGACGACTATCTGCAACTACAGGTTACTACCCGTAGCGCCGTAGAGCTTAAAAGGCTTCCTTTGATAAACAATACCTATATTATCTGCATGGTCACCACCGTAGAAGGCCCGGCGACAGACAGCCGCGTCTCATTCTATACCACCGAATGGCAGCCACTGGAATCATCAGGCCTGTTCACTCCCGTGGATGCAGGGTGGTTTATAAGCGAAAGCGCCGACGTTGACAGCGATGCTTTCAAGGATGTGGCAGCACGCTTTGATATGGACTTAATAACGTATCATTTAAGTCCCGACGCCCTGACGCTGACGGCCTCTTATACAACTCCTATGTATCTGAACGGACAAGAAAGGAAAAACGCCCTAGCTTTCCTTAAAGACCATGACAAGGTTTATACATGGGATAAGTCAGCTTTCCGTTAAGTACATCGCAGCCTCTGGGAATGCAAATCACGATCAGTCCGGAATACCGCCGCTTAGCCACATTCGTAGAACGTTTGCCCATACGGTTTGAAACGGAGGGAGAATCTGTTTACAAAGCCAGGAACGAAATTAAACTCATGCACGCCGGCGGGCTGGATGTGGCTGTAAAATCATTCAGGATACCTCATATTATAAACCGTATCGCCTATACTTTTTTTCGCCCGTCAAAAGCCAGGCGCTCTTACTTTAATGCTTTGAAATTACAGGAAGCGGGCGTCAACACACCTTCGCCGGTTGCATACATGGAAGAAAAGAAAGGAGGACTGCTTTCACGTTCGTTCTACATCTCATCATACGTTGGTTACCCGGGACTTCTGCGCGAGCTGAACGATCGTTCACTCGATCAGGTGAAAGACCTAGCAGAAGCGTTTGCTCATTTTACGGCTGACGTTCACAACCGGGGAATACTGCATCGCGATTATTCTCCCGGAAATGTACTTTACGAAAAGAAAGAGGGTCAATATCACTTTTGCCTGGTGGATATAAACCGTATGAGTTTCTGTAAGAGGATAGATGAAAGGGCGGCCGCATTAAGCCTGCGGAGATTATGGGGAAACACAGATGTCATAGTTTTCATCGCAGAGGTTTACGCGCGGGACAGAGGTTTTGATGAGAAGGTTTTCAAAGATAAGGTACTGCTGTATCTGCGAAGGTTCCGTAAAGGTATGTGAAGGTTAATCACCTGGTTTTGGCTCTTTCAACAGCGCAGAGGGATGTCAACGGGGCGTATGCGTTTTTTCAAGCCTGAGACGTCTCCTTAACTCCATTGGGGCGCAATGGAAGTAATCCTTGCAGAAACGGGTAAAATGAGGAGGTATTGTGAATCCGTATTTCCGCATAATATCCTGCATCTGGTCGTTAGTCTCAGAGAGGGCGTAACGTACGTGTTTGGACTTTTGTCTGAGCACCCACTGATAAGGAGTATCTTCAAATTCGCTATAAAACTGCCGATCGAACGTTTTCCGCTTCAGTCCCGACAGTTTGACCAGTTCATTGATATTTCTCACTTTAAGAAAGTTTTCCAGTATGAACTTCCTGAAATGAGCCGAGTGTCCCACAATGGGGTGAAAGAGAGCGGCCATTTCCTCTCTGCTGTAAATTGTGCGGAAAAGATAAAGGGACTCTTCATATTTAATGTATTGGTATTCCTGGTTATTTTCAAATTGTTTGAGATGCGAAAGCATGTCGCGGATAAAGCGTTGCAGGGGGCTGCGTATGGTGATGGTCTGGAATGTGAACGTATTTTGAGCGCATATGGGAGACAGTTCCCTGACATAATTCCTTTCGCACGGATTTACGAGCTGGTCAAAAAAGAATACTATAAAATTGCACGGCGATAATGTCTCGCATGACATAACCGCCGAGATGGGTAGAAAAAACAGTTCGCCGGCGTTGACTACTTTTCCTAAAGTTTCGCTGCTGTAGATTACAAGCCGGCCTTTTAAAAGAAAGAACAATTGGTTATAGTTCTCGTATTCAGAATGATATTTCTCTCCCTCCATCAGCTTATAATGCTTAAATCCGGTATTTAACCCGCTCGGGTCTGTCGTTGCAGGCGGTTTAAACTGCGTTGTAGGGTCGTGGTAAAAATACTCCATACGGTGCGGCATTTCCTTTTAGCTTTTATATTAATTAACCATGTGGCAAAAATAACGTTTTGAAACGTTACGCTCATTGTGTAATCCGCCGTTTTTCTTTACATATTTCTCTTATCAGATAGTTCATCTCACTCGCCTGCGCTGCACCGGTTCGACCGCGTGAACCAGTATTGATCCGCCTGTTTGAGATAAATCGGCGACATTGTCTTTGCAATTGCTCGAAAGAACATTCGTTTTACCACAAAAAGGGTACGATTTTTTTTCATATCTTGCGCCGTTTTTTATTATCTAAATGTAAACATATGAAAAGAATCTATTTGTTTTATTTTGCAATGATCTGCACAGGTATTCTCCTAACATCTTGTGGCAAAGACGATGAACCGGATACAAACGCCGCCTGGAAAGAAGCAGTCGGAGTGTATAAGGCCGGAGGAGATTTGAAACTTACAATGAACGGTATTGACCAGCCGGTCGGCGGACTGAAAGAAGCCACTATTGCTACCGGAACCGGAGAGAGCGCCAAAATCAGGCTGACGAATATTGTTCCCGAAGCGGCGACTATTGAAATCGACAACGTTGTGATGGTTAAGGAAGGGGATGATAAATTTACCTTTACAGGCGAAACGACCGGGGACTATACAACAGTTACCGTCAAAGGCTCTTTGACCGGTGTTAAAGAGAAAGCAAAAACATTGGACCTGAACGTCACCCGCAAAGTCATCTCGCCGCTGACCGGGGTATGGAAACTTGCTCCCGCTTCTAATGCTCTTACCTCTGTGGGAATGGTGTATATTAATGCAAAGACGGCGGACCAGGCCAGCGATGCAATATTCAACTCGGTAGTGCCGGGCGTTATTGGAGGTATGCTGGCGCAAAAGGTGACAGATGTGACGGTTACGCTTGGCGAAGACGGATTGTTTGATGTCAACTGGACGGAAACCGGTGCAAGCACGCCGACAGGTATGCCCGACTTTGTGAAGCAACTGGTATCAATACAGTATTTCGTGTCGGACAACAAGCTATACCTGGCGCTCGACAAATCGGTGCTTCCGCTATTGTCGGCTATTCCGCTACCCGAAGGCATCAACATTAACGCCCTGATAGGCGCACTGGCCGAAGACAAAGGCGGCTTTATCGCCCTGCCGGTAAGCTGGAAAAACAGGTCAAATATTCTGGAGAGCCTGAGAGATACCAGTGTGGGAGGAGATGTGAATTCGGCTATCTTCTATGTCGGTAAAGAGATGCTTAAGGCTATCCTGCCGATGCTTATGCCGTCAATAGCCGGCGGACTGCCCCCGGAGATGCTCCCGCTCATACAAGGCTTACCTGAAATAGTGGCCGGGGCCGAGACATTTGACGTTGGCCTGGGCTTTGAGCGTAAGTAATAGCCTGGTAAACAAACGTCTTCCGGCGCCGTAGTTTACGGTGCTTCGTTACTGAATCGTCTTCACTTTTGGACGGGCCTGCATAATTCAGGCGGCAGTCCGGTGAAGGCGATTTATATTTTGTCATTACTGTCCGCTAAAAACATAATTGTCCTCATAATTAAAGTCTGATATTCTGTAATGGAGCATAGAAAAAGCGCAGGGAATACAGATAAATTGCGTTAAGAAAGGCTTTGTGCAGGTGTATTTTACCGGAGGGAGAAACAAGCGGTGACGTTTTGTTGCGACCGGAATGCTTTTTTAATGAGCGGATAATTAAGAGATTAGCAAACTATTACACTCGTGTGAGCCGGATAAAAACACGCAGGGGATTCTTTTATTTACCCGTAAATTTGTTCCCGCCGCACGTGGGACAGGTTTTATCCCACATGGGATAGATTTCATTTGACGTGTTATGGATTTCATCTCATGTGGGACAGGTTTCATCTCATGCGGGACAGGTTTCAT
>JAISBL010000134.1 GCA_031266215.1 Tannerellaceae bacterium
TGCGCTATGTCTTCATTACTGCACTTTTTCCCTGCTGCGCTTTCGTCGCTGTTTAACAAAATGCATGCGTTACGGAATTCCAATGAGGTATGTTTCCCTTTTTTCAGGATGTTTTCCAGTTCCGTCCGCTCTTCTTGAGTCAATGTTACTTTGTATCGTGCCACCATAGTCGTTTTTGTGGCAAATATTAAGATAAATATAAGACATAATCAAATTGACATGACGCTAGCCTGATTTCAAGCGGCAAAAGGTGTTCTTTTGTTTGTTTTTCGTTTTAGCGGACAGTGATAGTTCGTAATGTGCATGTGTGAGTTTCATAAGCGCAAAAAACACAAAATCTTTAACTGATTTGCGTGAACACGTCATAATTAAATGCAGGAGGCTGTGGTAAAAAGTTTTCTGATTGCAGGTCTGCATATTATGAATATTGCAATAAATATTATCTTTGCCTGCATTTTAAAAACCATTAAATGTGGATTCAAAGATAAAATTGAGAGTTCAGGGACTAACCGGTAATCAACAACAAACAAACACGTATGTACTGGTACTTGCCGAAGAAAACAGCCCAAACCGTATCCCGGTTGTCGTAGGGTTGGCCGAGGCGCAGTCTATTGCAATCGCGATGGAGGGTATTATTCCCCCGCGCCCGCTTACGCATGATTTGTTCTACTCCTTTATAAAAACTTTTGATATTCATCTGGTCGAGATATTCATATATAAATTTGAAGACGGCGTCTTCTTCTCCGAACTAGTGTTTGAGAAAGACGGGCGTTTGATACGCATCGACTCGCGCACGTCGGATGCCATCGCCATCGCCATTCGAGCAAGATGCAGTATTTATGCGCATCCGGATGTAGTGTGCAACTGCAGTATTGACATTGATAAGATAACGGCGTCTGGTGATGACAATGACAGCAATGATGTTGACGACAATGGCGAAGACAACTACGAAGTGTATGGCCTGGAGCCGGAGGGAATAAAGGATGGCGAGGTGTTGGAGAAATGGCTCGCTACGCTGGATCCCGAGGATCTGCAACAACGATTTACCGATGCTGTTTCAAACGAAAACTACGAATATGCAAAAATGTACAAAGACGAGCTACATCGTCGTGAAATAGAAGAGGAAGGAGAAAAAAATGATTGAATCACATGGATTTGATGCCATGTCCCTGTTGCGGGGGCTCCTGGGCATGACCTGTATTATAGCGATTTGCTATGCTATCAGTTACGACCGCAAACGTATAGACTGGAAACTGGCGGGAGCCGGATTGCTGCTCCAGATCATACTGGCCCTGTCGGTCTTGTATGTTCCTTTTGTAGGCATACTGTTTGAATGGGCCGGTCGTGCGTTTGTAAAACTGATGGACTTCACGCACGAGGGGCTTGTTTTCCTCCTCGGCCCGTATGCCGAACGGTCTAACGGGTTCAGTTTTTTGCTTCATTCGCTGCCTATTGTCATATTCTTTTCGGCCCTTGTATCACTCTTTTACCATTGGGGCATTATACAGCGCGTGGTGGGCGTCTTCTCGTGGGTGCTCCGCCGTTTGATGAATATATCAGGAGCAGAAGGGCTTATAGCTGCCGGTAATATATTTATGGGCATGACGGAGTCTCCGGTGCTGATCAAGAACTACCTGCCCTCGATGAACCGCTCGGAGATATTTCTGGTTATGGTATCGGGCATGGGAACCATAGCCGGGTCGGTTATGGGCACATACATAGGGATGCTGGGAGGAGACGACCCGGTGGCGAAAGTGATGTTTGCCAAACACCTGCTCTCAGCCTCGGTCATGGCTGCGCCGGGAGCCATTGTGATTGCTAAAATGCTTTGCCCCCAGACGGAAACGATCAGTGAAGGAGCGCTGGCGATAGAAAAACCTGACGAACACTCCAGCCCCCTGGGCGCGCTGGCCGCCGGTACCACGACGGGAGTCAGACTGATGGTAAATATTGCCGCCATGCTGCTGGTATTCATCGGTGTGGTCGCGTTGGTAAATTACATATCAAGTAACCTTATAGGTCATTATACAGGCATAAACGAATGGGTTAGAAACTTCACCGACGGTAAGTCGGATGGCCTTACCTTCCAGTTCATTGTCGGTATCATATTAGCTCCCCTGATGTGGCTGACAGGCGTCCCGGTGGAAGACATCACGCTGGCAGGCTCGCTTCTGGGGCAGAAAACGATACTGAACGAGTTTGTCGCCTACGCACAGATGGAACAGTGGAAAGCAGCCGGGATGTTCGTATACGAGAAGTCAATGATCATGTCAACCTACATCCTGTGCGGATTTGCCAACATATCATCCATCGGCATACTGCTGGGTGGCATGAGCGTATTGGCTCCCGGGAAAAAGGATATGATCATCCGCTTTGGATTCCCCGCTATGATAGGCGGGGCGCTGGTGTCTATCATGTCGGCGACTATCGTAGGTATGATTATGGGCTGAGACCTTCGTTACCGATGCAGATATTTTACGCGCCGGACATAAGCATTCGTCCCGAACTGCCTGAAGAAGAGGCCCGGCATGCGCTACGGACGCTCAGGCTGGGAGAAGGTTCGGAAATTATGATAGCCGACGGCAGAGGCGCTTTCTACAAAGCCGTCATCCTGAACCCCAACCCTAAGCATTGTCAGGTTAGCATCGCAGAACGCATAGAACAACCTCCGCTTTGGAATTTCCACCTTCACATAGCAATAGCTCCCACAAAAAATATAGATCGCACCGAATGGTTCTGTGAGAAAGCGACAGAGATAGGGATAGACGCCATCACCTTTCTGGACTGCCGATTCTCCGAACGCCACGAAGTAAAGATTCCCCGGTTGGAGAAGATACTTGTCAGCGCCATGAAACAGTCAGTCAAAGCCACAGCGCCTAAACTTACCGGTATGACCGACTTCGGGGCATTTATCCGTCAGCCCTTTCAGGGAAACGCTTTCATCGCCCATTGCGCCGAGGGAGTTAAACCCCTCCTTCAGCACGCCTGCCATCCCCGAATTGCCACACTTATACTGATCGGCCCTGAAGGAGACTTCAGCCCAGGGGAAATAAGCGAAGCTGTTGACTGCGGATTCAGGGCCGTCTCGCTGGGCAACAGCCGCCTTCGCACCGAGACCGCCGCTCTTGCCGCCTGCCATACGTTACATATCGTAAATTATGATTTCCCGGCAAAAGGGTTACCTTTGGTTGCTGAACTACGATAATAAACAATCATATTGGCAACTTCTAAGGAAAATATATTGATCAAGACGTCATGGATCAGTACGATTGGTAATACGCTACTATCAGTTTCCAAAATTATCATCGGCCTGTTATCCGGCAGTCTTGCGGTATTAAGCGATGGCATTGATTCGGCTACAGACGTGGTTATATCTATTGTCATGGTCTTTACGGCCCGTATAATGAATCGTCCGCCGTCGTGGAAGTATGTATACGGATATGAGAAAGCAGAAAGTATTGCAACGAAAATACTTTCGTTCGTCATATTTTATGCCGGGATTCAAATGCTTGTCTCCTCTGTTCAGAAAATATTCTCATCCGCCCTGCGCGAACTGCCCGACACGAGCGCCATCTATGTAACTGTCCTTTCTATCTTTGGCAAACTGGGCCTGGCCTTTTATCAATACCGGCAGGGAAAGAAAATAAACAGCTCGATGCTTATAGCCAATGCTAAGAATATGCGGAACGACGTCATTATCTCCGTCAGCGTGCTGCTGGGACTGCTGTTTACCTTTGTTCTCAGGCTCCCCATACTGGATTCTGTTACCGGATTGATCGTCAGTCTGTTCATCATACGCTCATCGGTCAGTATTTTTATGGAGTCCAACGTGGAGCTGATGGATGGAGTTAAGGATATATCGGTTTACAACAAAATATTCGAAGCCGTTGACAAAGTTCCCGGCGCTACTAACCCGCACCGGGTACGCTCCCGCCTGATAGGCAATCTGTATATGATAGACCTTGATGTGGAGGCCGACGGGAATATCAGCCTCAGCGAAGCCCACAACATTGCCGACGCCGTTGAAAAAAGCATTAAGGACTCTATTGAAAACGTATACGATATAGTAGTCCATGTAGAGCCTTTCGGCAAAGGCCATCCGACGGAAAAGTTCGGGATCAATAAAGACATGATGAAAACATAGCTTTTCACGCCAGCCCCTTCATGGACAATTGTACGCGTTTCCTTACCAGATCGACGCTAATGACCTTCACCCTTACGTGTTGATGGATGGAGACCACCTGGGTCGGGTCGGAGATGAAGCGGTCGGCCATTTCAGAAATATGCACCAGTCCGTTTTCCTTGATACCTATGTCTACGAAGCAGCCGAAGTTGGTGATATTCGTCACAACACCCGGCAGGACGAATCCTTCTTTCAGGTCTTCGATCTTTTTCACCGTCGGGTCAAACGAGAACACCCTGATAGTCTGCCGTGGGTCGCGCCCCGGTTTATCCAGTTCCTCCATGATGTCAAGCAACGTAGGCATTCCCACCCTGTCGGTGACATAAGTCTCCAGCTTCAGCTTTTTTTTCAACGCCTTATTGCTGATCATATCCTCCACAGAACAATCCAGATCCCGCGCCATAAATTCAACCACCTGATAGCTTTCGGGATGCACGGCCGAGTTGTCCAACGGATTTTGCCCGCCATGTATACGCAGGAATCCGGCGCTTTGCTCAAAGGCTTTTTCACCCATGCGGGGAACCTTCATAAGCTCCTTCCGCGTCTTGAAAGCGCCATGTTCGCTGCGATAATTCACAATGTTTTGCGCCAGCGCAGGGCCGAGTCCTGATATGTATGTCAGCAAATGCCTGCTTGCAGTGTTCACGTTTACCCCCACAGAGTTCACGCAACTTTCAACCGTCAGGTCCAGGCTCTTCTTAAGCAATCCCTGATCTACATCGTGCTGATACTGTCCCACCCCGATGCTTTTAGGGTCTATTTTCACCAACTCGGCCAGCGGGTCCATAAGTCGCCTGCCTATGCTCACAGCTCCCCGCACAGTCACATCGTAGTCCGGAAACTCGTCGCGGGCCACCCTGGAGGCCGAATATATAGATGCGCCGTTCTCGCTGACTACAAACACCTGCACCTGGCGCTCGTAGCGTGTCTCCGTGATGAACTGTTCCGTCTCCCGGCTTGCCGTCCCGTTACCTATGGCTATGGCATCTATGGCGTAAGCAGATACCAGATGAGACACTTTGGCGGCCGCCTTACCCTTCTCATTCTGGGGCGGATGAGGGTATATGGTTTCGTTATGCTGCAAGTTGCCCTGTTCATCCAGGCAGACCAGCTTGCAGCCGGTGCGATAACCCGGATCGACGCCCAGCACCCTCTTTTGCCCCAGGGGAGGAGCAAGCAACAACTGGCGCAGATTTTCGGCAAACACACGTATAGCCTCCTGGTCGGCTTTTGCCTTACTGAGGTTCGAATATTCCGTTTCAATCGAAGGTTTGAGCAGGCGTTTGAAAGAGTCCTCCACCGCTTCGGCCACATGCTCCGACGATTCATTCCGCCCCTTCACAAAACGTCTGCGCAGCCTGTCGATGCACGTCTCGGCTTCGGGCGAGATACTTACCCGCAGCACACCTTCGGCCTCCCCCCGCCTGAGAGCCAGCAGGCGGTGCGAACTGCAACGGTTCAGAGGTTCGCTGAACTCGAAATAATCCCGGTATTTAGCGCCCTCATCCTCCTTTCCTTTCACCACCCTGGAGGTGATAACTGCGCTCCGGGCGAAAGAGTTGCGAACCGTATTACGAGCCTCCTCATTTTCGTTCACCCACTCCGCTATTATGTCGCGTGCTCCCTGGAGAGCATCCTTTTCATCCTTCACCTCCTCATTTATGAAAGCTCCAAGGCGCGAAGCCAGGTCGCGTTCATTTTGCAGCAATATGATATTGGCCAGCGGTTCCAGTCCTTTCCTGCGTGCAATCTCAGCCTTTGTCACCCGCCTGGGTTTATAAGGCAGATATATATCTTCAAGTTCAGTGCCATCCCACGTTTCCTCTATACGTTTTTTGAGTTCAGGTGTCAACTTCCCCTGCTCATCTATGGATGCGAGAATAGTATCCTTCCGTTTGGAAAGTTCCGTAAGCTTCTCCAGAAGATCATTAATATTGCCGATTTGCACTTCGTCAAGACCACCGGTCGCCTCCTTTCGGTATCGGCTTATAAAAGGAATTGTAGCCCCTTCGTTGAGCAATTCGATAGTCTTTCCAACCTGCCTTTCCGGGATACCCAGGCTTTTAGATATCAAAGAGTAAAATATAGCTGTCATTGTTTACCTTTTTTGCTCCCAAATATACACCAAATAACCAGATAACCGACAGACACCTCACGGCCCGGCCCTGACACTGCCGGCGCCGGAGACAAGGGAGCTGACTGTCGTCCGTAATAAGCCTTCGGTCATTATGGTTGTCACTCCCACGTCATCTGAGGGGGTAGATTACCCTGTTAAAATGGTTGCTCAATATTCAACAGGCGGCCGTACACTGCAAAAGCCGGTGGTTACTGTATTCCCGGCGCCCCTTCTCTGTGTGCACCGTACGCACTCTTCCTCCTGAATTCCTTATACACTACTTTATAAACTCTTCACACGCCTTGTGTTAAGCACTCACACTCCCCTTGTTAACTTTTCACAAGGTACCTTGTTAGCTTTTCACAAGGTAGCTTGTTAACTCTTCACAAGGTACCTTGTTAGCTCTTCACAAGTATGCTTGTTAGCTCTTCACAAGGTAGCTTGTTAACTCTTCACAAGGTAGCTTGTTAACTCTTCACAAGGTACCTTGTTAACTCTTCACAAGGTACCTTGTTGGCTCCCCACAAGTATGCTTGTTGGCTCCCCACAAGTATGCTTGTTGATTTCCCACAAGGTACCTTGTTAACTCATCATAAGTATAGACCTGAGTTTGGGATAAGGAAAGCGAAAGTATCATCACACGCTGGAGTGAGATAACCTGATACGTTCCGATAAGTTTTCGGTGCGTGCTGACGCAGTAGGCGTCGAATGTGGATAACCCACAAGGATACTTGTAGATCCATCGTGACCCGGGTTCGATGCAGAAAATCAACGGCTCCTCATTGCTACCTCCCTTACGCCCCTCCCAGACTGTCCGAAAACTAAATTTAAGCTCCGGAGAGTCGCATATTTGCGTTTGTCCAAATAAAGGCGGCAACTCCATGTGTGGGTCTGGCAGTTCAATGAGCCTGTTGGTTAACAAAATGGAGGCCGTTAGATTCACATCTGGCGGCCCCCTACACTAACCCTTAACTTTAACCAATGAAAAACTATGTAAATTTTATCATGTTAATGAAGCTAATGCAGCTTCGTAGTTTGGTTCCACTGTTACTTCAGGAACAAGTTCCGTATATATGATTTTCATAAACTCATCTATTACTATCACACCCCTGGTCAGAAGACCTTTTAACGGACCGTCTACAAGGAGCATGCCATAGCTGTCTTCAAATAAAGAGTCCCGGAATACAGAAAGCGCTATAACACTGCCTATCCCTTCTGTGGTGCAGAACCGCCCCTGGGCAAAAGGCAGATCCTTTGATATGGCAAGTACAACTGCATTTTTCAACGTCGCCGCTTCTTTATTGAAATGCCTGACCGATGTTGCGCAAACAGGCGTATCCAGGCTTGGGAATATGTTTAGTATGATCTTTTTGCCCTTAAATGAATAAAGGGAGATGTCAGACAAATCATTCCTTACACCTGTAAAGTCCGGCGCGATAGTCCCTTTCGCCGGCATGAAGCCGTTTGTATGGACTGTATTTCCCCTGAATTTTATTTTCGACGTGTTCATTTCTGCATTTAGACTTGTCCGGTTTTAAATCAGTAAAACCGGCATTCTATATATTAAACAAGTACTGGTTTCTAAAGGTTCGTTTTTTTACACACTTTAACCTTCACTACGACTCAGAGTCAATCCAGGTATCCTGCCAGCTCTGCCGGGAGGTAGAATGTATTGTTTTTATCGACATATATGACGACAGACTTCAAACGTATATCCTCCTCTTTCCCGGTTTTGCCGGCCGTCACTATATTAGTAAAAGGCTTGATATGCATCTGTTTCTCCTTGCCCTTAACTATTAAAGACGGAAAGCTTTTCTCGTCTGCCGGGGTGGCGATTTCGTACCCGTAGTCTTTGAACACCTCTGTGTGGCGGACAAAGTACTGGCTTGTCAACTCATCAAGCAGGTCTCGGTTGAAGCCAAACAGGGCGCAGAGGTAGGCATTCAGCTCAATGTTAGTATTCATACCTGTCGGAAGCGTACCTTCCGGGTGGTAGGCAGCAAGAAAGACCTCTTCGCCGGTATGCCCTTTGGTGGTAAAACCAATGCACATCTTAGAGCCGATAAGCGATGAGATAAAGTCTGAGAGCGATCCGTTACTATACAAAGACGTTTCAATACCTTCAGACGTACGTTCATTTTCCGCTATCGGACTGTTTTTATATCCTTTGCAGTTATACAACGCTTTCAGTTCGGCGTCCGACAACTCAAAGCCGGCATATTCACGGAATATATTTTGCACTTCAGAAGCCGGACTACTATTGAGTTTGCCTGCAAACCCGGAGGCTGTCAGCCGGAACTGGGATAGAGCGTGGAACAACTGGTCTTTGGTCAGTTTGTCATAACCCGTACAGCGAGCGATGCCAAGGCTTACACCACTGTTCCCGTGGTCGGGAACGATGACTACGGCCGTTTCTCCATCCAGGGCGGCAAATTCAAGAGCGGCTCCGCAGGCACGGTCAAAGGCCAGGAAATCGGTAGCCATAGCCACCGGGTCATTGGCATGAGCCGCCCAATCCACCTTGCTACCCTCGACCATAAGGAAGAACCCGTTCTCATTCCCGGACAACTTTGCTATTGCCGTACGAGTCATTTCCTCTAATGAAGGCTGAGCCGAAGGGTCGCGATCAATATCATAATCCATATCCTTTTCGCCATACAACGCCCACATCTTGTCACTCTTATCGCCACGCATACCCTGCAAATCATTCTTATATACCGAATAACCGTTAGCTTTCAGGAAATCCTCGCTCTCCTGATCGAGCAGCGACACCCCTCCGCCTATGACTACGCTCAGGTCATTATGCACCATCTGCGGGGCTATCCATTCGTAGCGGCTGCGGTTGTAGCTGTGAGCCGAGCAGTCGGCCGGCGTGGCATGCGGAAACTCGCAGGTGAATACAAGTCCGGCAGCCTTGTTGTGCAGTATCCTGCCCGCTTCCGGCACGGTTGTCAGCGGCTGATAGGCACGCTCCGGATCAGTAGGGTAGATGTCGTTTGCCGCATCACTCAGCGGATACGTAGACACATATCCGGTACGGCTGGGGTAACCTGTCATGTAGCAGGAGGTGGTAGGCGCCGAGTCTCCTATCGGAGCGTTGGACGAATGCGTACGCACGGTGCCGCAGATGTAAGGATCGAGGTTCAGTTTGGGCAGCTCAGGGTGATTGTACCATTGCAGCCAGCGTGCGATTGATACGGTGGCCAGCGAAGAACCGTCGGGTATCAGCAGGATGATGTTTTTGACCGGCCTGACGTCTTTTGGTTCCACACTATGCACCACCGGCATGCCAACGATGGCCAGCAGGAGCATGAATGTCACTGCTCTTTTAATACTAGTAATTCTCATTTTTCTTCTGATTTTTATGTTTATTTATATCAAACTAATTATCTCTTCTTCGGCCAGGGTGAGCTTCTCAATGCCCGTCCCGGTCACCAGGAAACTATTTTCAATCCCTACGGCGCCCACTCCGGGGATGACGAACTTAGGCTCCAGGGCAAAGGCCATACCCGCCTGCAATACGTCGGACGAGCGTGGGGTCAGCACGGGCAGTTCGTTTATCTGAATCCCTATGCCATGCCCTACAAACCGGGCCTGCTGCCTTGTCCCCATGAAATAAGGAGCAAGTCCTTCACGTCCGGCCACTCCGGCAGCCAGGTGATATAAGTCGGCGCAAGGCATACCGGGACGCGCCAGCCGTTCCGTCTCATATTGAATATCGAGTGACGCACGATGCGCCCGGTGAGCCAGATCGGGCAGTTCGCCTATCGAGAACGTGCGCGTCATATCCGTAATATAAGCCGTGTAATTACCCGCCATATCAACCATCACAGCCATACCCTCCTTCAGCAGCGTACCATTGGCCCCTATAGGAGCAAAGGGGCCCATCCCGCCGCCACCCAGAGCAAAATCAAAGGGCGAAGGCTCGGCAGCGTTATCACCTGCCAGTATGCTGCCCTGGAATATATCCATATTAGCCCCGAAGGTGCGGAAGATGCCTATCGAGCCATTCCGGCGCATCAGCCTCTCTATCTCGCACTGGAAATCCAGGTCGGTCATTCCGGGACGGTAGCACGCCGGGATATCGGCGTACGTTTTGGCATGCAGCCGGGCGGAGGCGCGCAACTGTCCTATTTCCCACTCTGTTTTTATCATCCGCTGAGCGCGAATGATAGCCGTAGCGTTGCCCGTGTGTCGGGGTTTGAATATAGCCTCAAGCCTTACATAGTCCTGATAGGGAAGCTCTTCGGCCTCCAGCAGCAGATGTCCGGGCATTTTCAGACTGTTTGCAGCAAAAACCTCTGCCATCTGTTCAGGTTTGCGGATGTATTCCACCCCGCGGCCATGCAACCCTGACGGGCGTTTGACAAAGAACCACGGTTCTCCTTCCGGAGGGAGGTAAAAATATCCGTTATAGACACGTCCGGTAATATAGTACAGGTTTGCAGCCGTTGTCAGCAGACACCCGTCGGCCCCGGCTTGCAGCATAGCCTTGCGGAGCTGTTCCCACTTATATTTCAGATCGGCGGTCAGTTCGCTTAGTATCATTCGTCACTATTTATTTGGTTATTAAAGGCCCAAAGGTAATGATTTTGGCGGTATAGGCGCTACGAGAGCAAAGGCGACACTGGTGGAGGGCGTATTCACTGCCTCAGGGAATACGGGGAAGGAGGGGAAAGGGTTACCTGACTTGCAACTGTCTGGCCATTGGGTGGTCTCTGAAACATTTCCATGTACTGTCCGGAGCATAGAACGACTGATGCGACAGTACATAATGGTTATCACCCAATAAGCCTGTATTTTCTTACGCCTCCGACACGGAATACAAATATGAGAGATTCCGATAAAACGACCAGGATCGCAACACTGTAAATAGACAAAATACCCGACAGGACGAGGATGGACAGCCCCGCTACATGAAAGATGGAGACGATGACTACCGTAAAATTTGTGTAGCGGACATGCCCCATTGCCGCTAAAAACGGGTAGCCAAGAAGCATGGAGGGGATGGTAAGGAAACATCCGCATATCAGGATGCGGAACACCGTCAAAGTGCCCGACTGTGTCGGTTCTCCGTATACAATACTTATGATATGGGATGAGCAGATCAGTATCACGGTCAATAATACCGTATTTACGGGGACTAAATGTTTCATCACACGTTTAAAGAAATGTACATTCTGAGTTTTGGCTATATGAGGGAACAGCACGCCTGTAAATGGAACTATCAGTTGGTTGTATGCCTGATACAGCTTCTCTGCCGCAGAGTAATAGCCTACGGCTGTATTGCCGCAGACAAGCCCGATGACAAACGTGTTAATGTTGGTGTACATGGAAAGCGATAAACGGGACAGGAAATAGGTGAAACTGTCTGAGAATGCGTAAGCGATGTCTTTCAGGGCCGGGATAAACCACTTCATCTTCTCTTTGAAATAGATGATGTAGATGCTGATAAGTCCGGCAAGAATGAATCCCATACTGTAAAAGACTGGCACCAGTACGTAATCCTGGGGTTTATGGATAAAGATAAAGACGGGGAGAAAGCTTACCGACTTTGCCACAATATTGAATGCGGTGATGTATTTCATTTTTTCCATTCCCTGGAAATACCACATGGGAAACATCATGTTTCCTATTACAATTCCAAAATATGAGATATAAAACAGTGAATCCTGCCTGAATCTGTCAAAAAAAGCGGTCAGTGAAAGGAGCGCCAGCAAACTTGCCAGCATCAGTAAAAAGCGACTGATAAATGCACTGTTAAGATACCTGTTTATATCTTCCGGGCTGCTGCGGTGGGTAGATATATACTTAGTGGCTGACAGGTTAAACCCGAAATCGGTAAGTATCACGAAAAACTGAGTTAAAGTATAGCCAAACGATACCAACCCGAAATATTTGACTCCCAATACCCGGAACAGGAAAGGAAAAGTAAGCAACGGCAATAAGTAGTTTATTCCCTGTAATAAGACCAATGATACAAAATTTTGCACCATTGGCTTCTTCATCAGCTCAGAAATGTCAGGCATCAGGGCTGTTTTTCACTCTGCGGTATTCTCTGAGTAAAACGATTGATTGCTCTTTACAGAAAAGGTATGCGACAGGTATGAACAATGTAAATATCAACATACCGATCGCTGCGTATAATTTACGTGGGGCGATTGGTTTGCTTTTTACAAAAGCTGCGTCTAATACTTTGGCTTTTTCCCTGTCCATATCAAGATTCAGCGCCGTTTCTTCTCTTTTTTGAAGCAGGATAAGATATATTCCCTGGAATATTTCCTGCTGGCGTTTCAGTTCAAAGAAATCGCGTTCTTTCTCAGGGTAGCTCTCCATCCTGGCAAAGAGTTCCTTTTCCTTCACCTTCACATCGTTAATAGCCTGCATAGTGGCCCGTTGTGCGTTTGAGATAGAGGAGAACACACTTTCCCTGAGCTGGTCTGCCTGCCTGGTCAGGTTTATCGCAAGCGGGTTACCCTCATTGGAGTTTTGTATTATGCGCGCTCTTTCTACAAGTATTCCGTTGTAAACCATGATGGGACTGCTTTCGCCTTCCTGGGCTAAGAGTATTGGTACAAGGTTATATTTGTTGTCGGGGTTTTTGACAAACTCATCCATTATCTTCACCAGATGAGACTGGGACTCCAGTTCGATCAGTTTCATCTTGATATCTCTCATCTGTTCAACGTAGAACTCGACATCGTGCTCGACATCGGTCAGAGTATTGGCGTTTTTATAAACGGCAATATCTTTTTCAACCAGCCGCAGCGAGTTGGTGACAGTGTCTATCCTTGCATCCAGATAAGCCAGCGTTTTTCCGTTCTCTTCGTTCAGATAAGCCCTCGTCTCTTTGTTATACAGCTGGATAATCCGGTTGAGCATCCTGACGCCTCTGTTACGTTCATAATCGGTGCAGCTTAGCTCTATAACGGTTGATGTCTTGGATATTTCTTCAATAAGAAGGTCTTTCTCCAGTTCTTCGGCAGTCCAGCCTGTGGGATGGAAGGTGATATTCATATTTCCCGGCTTTGCTTCTTTTCCTCCTGGCGCATAATCAAGCGTAAAATTCCCGTTAGGCAAAGAAATGAGGGCCGGAAGGGATGAGAAGGTGAAAGAGTTTTTCCCAAACGTGCGGGATTCTGTTTTGATATGTATCTTCTCGCCTTTATAGCGTACGGCAAATTCGACGTCCTCATTGATAAGTCCGTTTGTAATCGAGTCAGCGGTCAGAATAAACGGATTGCCGTCATACAGGCGGTAGAAGGAAAAAGGTCTTTTGTAGTCTACGTTTATACCCAGGTCGCGCACCATTTTCTTCAACAGGGCATTGGAGTTCAGCATGCTCAGTTCGTCTTCTATGTTAACGCTTCCTTTAGTTATACCGTTCAGCCCGAATGAGCGCATCAATCCCATAGCCTCGCTCATCCCGAGGCTTGCTCCTCCGAGGTCCTGCTCTTCCATTATCTGAATACGCGCCATAATCTCGTATGTACGTGGATACCATATAAGGTACGATACTGCCGGGATGAAAGATATAATGAAAACAATCAGGAAAAATTTCCAGTGTAAAAGGTATTTCACAATAATACTTTTCAATCCTATCACCTCGTTGTCTTTTATTTCCATCTTCTTCTGTTTTTATTTTTTTGAAAGAGCTACAATAACTGTTGTCAGTACGGACACGGTCGTCAATATCGTCGACACAATAGAGACGGTAAATGTCTGAGACTGGGTAATGTTATAATTCCTCTGCTTCGGTCTGTTCGGCTCAATATAAACTATATCGTTTTGCCTCAGATAGTAGTAGGGAGAGGCGAAAATTTCAGTACTGGTAATATCTATCCGTCCAAATTCTTTTTCTCCGTTGTTATCCCGTACAATCAGTATATTCCTGCGATTGGCGTTGATAGTAAGATCGCCCAACTGTCCGATCGCATCCAGTATTGTTATTCGTTCATTCCTGACAGTCAGTGTGCCGGGACGGGCAATCTCGCCTATTACATTCACCTTATAGTTTACAATCTGCACATTGACTAACGGGTCTTTCACATAGCGCGAAATTTCATTTTGCAGACGAGTGGCAAGCTCCTGCTTTGAGAAGCCGGCCGCAAGTACTTTGCCTATTACAGGGAACGTAATATTTCCATCGGTATCAACCAGGTAAGTATGAAGCTGCAAAGAATTGGTAACGTTAACCTCGCCCTGCGTGGCATAGGCCCAGACCGGGGGGTTAAACGGGGTAACAACAGTCGGGTCCCATGCCGTAACGGTAATTGTCAATAAATCGTCCGGACAGATGCATGAGGTATAGCTTTGATTCATTTGAGCTATCTTGTCCTCCGTGAGCGAATCTATCCCTTGAAAATAAAGAACATCTTTAGGCGTACCGCAAGATGTCATGAAACAAATCAGCCCTGTGACTGATAGAAGTTTGATTTTCATAATCTGTTTTTTCAAAATACGTGCAAGCTATAATTATGTCATCTCTATAACGATTAAGCCATTCATATATTGCTTGCATGGGCAATCAAAATTATCGCGTACATTTGGCGGAAAAACAAAGAGGTTTATGTTGGAAATCGGAAAATATAATACGCTGAAGATTGTAAAAGACCTGGATTTTGGCATCTATCTTGACGGAGGAAGCGGTCTGGAGATATTGCTCCCCGCCCGTTATGTTCCTCCCGGCGTAAAGCCGGGAGACGAGATAGAAGTATTCATTTACTATGACAATGAAGGGCGTCTGATAGCCACAACGGCGCGTCCCCTTGCCACTGTCGGCGAGTTTTGCTTTATGGAGGTCAAATCCGTTAACCAGACCGGCGCATTTCTCAACTGGGGTATCATGAAAGAGCTGCTCGTCCCCTTTCGCGAACAAAAGGCGTCTATGCAGGAAGGAAGATGGTATCTGGTATATGTACATATAGACCATGTAACCGGTCGTATCGTAGCTTCCGCACGCATGGATAAATACCTCGACAACGTGGTGCCTGATTACACCAGAGGACAGGAAGTGAACCTGCTCGTAGCCGATGAGACAGATATAGGCTATAAAGTTATAATCAACAACCTGCATTGGGGGCTTGTCTATTTCAACGAGACATTCCGCTCTTTGGAAAAAGGCGAATTGATAAAAGGGTACATAAAATCTGTGCGTGAAGACGAAAAAATAGATGTCAGTCTCTCACCGCCCGGGTACCGGAAGGTAAAAGGAGTCGCCAGTGCCATAATGGAATCGCTGAAGGTGCATGGAGGCTTTATACCTGTGCACGATAAAAGTGACCCCGGCGAAATATATGCATTGTTTGCATGCAGCAAAAAAGCCTTCAAACAAGCTGTCGGCGCACTGTACAAAGAAGGTATGATCACAATAGAGTCATCCGGTATCCGTTTGATCTCATGACTCCTCTATTGTTTTGATATAAAATAAATGTTTTATATTCGATAAAAGCTGCTTATTTACAGGGAAGTGGTTTTTATTAAGCCGCGATACGCATCAGAAATACCTCAGAATGGGTACGAGGCTTCGGGACTTCATGAGTTACAAATACCGTATATCCGACATCAACCTTAAGGAGATCAAACAATTTGGTCATTGAGAAAGTTTTTGCAATGTAAAAATAAAAAAATAATTCAGTGAAAAAATGTTTGCATGTATAACAAAAACGTTATATCCTTGTTGTGTAATTAAAAAAGCAAACATGAAATGGTCTGAATTAAAAAGGATAGCAGAGCAGCACGGTTGATGTCTTTACCGGCGCGGAAGGAAGCACGATATATACGTGCATCCGGATAAAGACTACCCGATTGAAATTGAACGGCATGATACGCAGGAGGTGAGAAAAGGGCTATATTTTAAACTTAAAAAGCAGATAGGGTTTTAGTATCTATCTGCGGAAATAAAAAACATAAAAGTTATGACGACAACAGCATTAATTGAAAAAGGCAAAGATGGCACATTTGGCATATTTACGCCCGATATAAACAGTACCATTATAGGCGAAGGCGTTACAGTGGAGGAAGCAAAAGCCGATTTTGAAAATTCCGTAAGTGAAATTATCCAATTTTACAAAGAAGACGGCATGAAATTACCTGATGAATTAAAAGATATAGAATTTGTTTACAAATAAGTAAGTAATCAAAATTAAGCAGCAATATGCGAGTAATTAATAACGAGTCCTTGTCCAATCGTAGCCAATGCCCTGTTGGTAGCGTAGAAGAGGGCGTCAGTAGTCACGTAGTCC
>JAISBL010000019.1 GCA_031266215.1 Tannerellaceae bacterium
GGAAGCGCTGGCAAAAGCCCATTTCACCCCCGCCGAATCGTTGCAGACAGTCCCGTCCAAAAATCAGGACGGCAATGCCTGAAAGCCCTGCAGACGATGACGGGACTTCAATCTTTTCATGTCGGGACTTCGATCTTCCAAAATCATGACTTCGCGCAATCGAAGTCGGGACTTAGGGAAATCAATGTCCCGACACCGTTCTTTCGGGGTCGGGACATGAAAAAAACAGGGCGTCTCCCGTCGTCGCCGTTGTAGATACGCGATGCATCGCGTCTCTACAACCACCACCGTAACCGTAACCGTAACAACAACAGCGGTACGGGGCGCGACGCGACGACAATATGAAAAAACAGCATCGACAGTAATCAAATGGTGTAAGAATATAAAATGTAAAAATATATGACAGACAGATTTAAAGACACATACCGCATACCGTCGGCGCGGTGGCAGGACTGGGATTACGGGGCAAGTGCCGCGTATTTCGTAACCGCCTGCGCCGCACACCGCGAACGGTTTTTCGGGGAAATCAGCAACAGCGAAATGAGCCTGTCCGAAACCGGAAAAACCGTACAGGCCGAATGGCTGAAAACGCCCGCACTGCGACCCGACATGAATATCATGCTGGGCGAATACGTGGTCATGCCCAATCATTTTCACGGGATTATCGTGATTGGCGAAAACCGGTACAATACGGATGGTGGCGACGGCGACGGCGATATTGTAGAGACGCGATGCATCGCGTCTCTACGGCAACAGCAATGGCAACCGAACAGATTCGGCTATCAATCAAAAAATCTGGCGTCGGTGATGCGCGGGTTCAAATCGGCGGTAACGAAATTCGCCCGGATGAACCGTATCCCCTTTGCATGGCAAACACGTTTCCACGACCGCGTGATTCGCAATTACGACGAACATAGCCGGATTGCATATTACATTAATGGAAACATCGAAAACTGGCAGGATGATGAACTGTATGTATAAAATGTGACAGCGGTGGCGGCGACGTAGAGACGCGATGCATCGCGTCTCTACAAATAAACCAAATCAAATCAGATGAACGTATAATTTCTAAATATTATTTATATGGTAAAGCAAAATTTCAATTCCGGAGGCGCAACGGTTGACGCCTCCCGCACGAACGCCCGATTCGGGCAAAACGACAGGGGTTGGCGCCGTCAACGACCTGATATGGTATACCGGCGTGAGCGTTTCGACAGGCGACATTTCGGTATCCGGCTTCACGGCAGCCGTTGCGGGCACAACCGCCAGACCTTCGGGCGCGAACGGACGGTTCATCCTCATCGTATCGTTCTCGAAAGACGGCAACTATGCAACCGCCCTTAACAGCGGCACCATCACGGCGACCCCCTACACGCCTCCGGCCACCTACGCCGTCACCGCCGCCACGACAGTCAACGGCACGGTAACGGCAGATAAACGGACGGCGGCAGCAGAAGAGACGGTTACACTGACCGCCGTATCCGAAGCGGGGTATGAACCGGATGCCGTCACGGTAACAGGCAGCGACGGCATCGGCGACGTAGAGACGCTATGCATCGCGTCTCTACCTGCAACGCCAGCGTACACATTCACGATGCCCGCCTGCGACGTAACCGTTCGTGCAACATTCAAAAAAACGCAGGCGCAGTTGGACAGGGAAGCCGTCGAAGCGGCGAAAGCAGCCATCGAAGGCGGAACCTACCGTGTGGCGCAGGCAACGGCTAACGATGAGGCAGACGTCAGGACATGGCTGGTAAATACATTGAATGTACTGTTCGGGCAGTCGCACAATCTTCAGCTTCGTTCTGTTGAAACGCCCGTCGTCGGCGATATAGCGATAACCGCCGCAACCCCGGCCATAGCAGGTACGGAAACCGCTCCGGCAGGCACAGACGGCGCGTTCGGCTTCACCGTAATGCTCGCCGGAGGCGCAGGCAGCGCAACGGCAACCGTCGCGGCAGGCGTCATCGTCGCCACGCCACACGCCTCCACGCCGGTGAAACGCATCGAACTGCTGTCGCCGGGAACATTGACCGTACGCATCCTCAACACGGGTAACGTAGCGACCGGCGACCTGACGCTAGCCCTCTCCGGCGCAAATGCCGACGCCTTCACGCTTCCGTCGGAGACCGCAGGCAGCCTGCCCGTTGGCGGCGAAGCGGACATCACGCTCGTCCCCCGCACAGATTTGGCGACCGGAACGTATAAAGCAATCCTGACCGTGAGCGGCGAAGGCATTGCGTCCGTATCGGTGGAAATCACGTACACCGTATTACCGACCGGCACGGAGGACATCTCGCAGGCAAACGTCCTTAAGGCAGGGATGCAAAACGGACCGCTGCACGTGAGCGGACTGACGGCGGGCAAACCGTGGAGCGTGTACAGCCTCTCCGGCGCATTGATCTGCCGCAACGTGGCAGGCAGCGACGAAGCGGATATCAGCCTGCCTGTTCGCGGTGTGTATATCGTTCAGTCGGGTAATGCAACCGTCAAAGCAGCATACTGACTGAAATTATAAATCATGTTTGGCAAAGAGGTTATCCCTGCACATCGGGATAGCCTCTTTGTGTTTTTATCAACCGTTTAAATTATCAATAAATGAATAGAAAATATTCCCTGTACACCCCGTATGTGGATGCTTTGGTGTTATAAACAAGTGCATTGCTCCTGACGGCATCCGCCGTCCGTCCGGTTGCCTTGCCGGTTTCTACATCCCGGTATTTGGGGTTTACGTCGCATTTCATTCCGAAACTCACTTCCATACCGTCAACGGTTATCCGGCAAAAGAGCGCGACTGTTCCGTTGGCTTTCTTTTTGTCTCTCTTCAGGTAAAAGAGCACTTTAAATGTAAGTCCCTAAAGGGAATCGGCATTTCCTTAAAGGGAATCGATAATTCCTTAAAGGGTATCGACAATTCCTTAAAGGGAAATAATAATTCCTTAAAGGGAATTAATAATCCCTTAAAGGGTATCGACAATCCCTTAAAGGGAACTGATAATTCCTTAAAGGGAGTTGATAATTCCTTAAAGGGAATCAATAATTCCTTAAAGGGAATTGATATTCCACTAATGACATGAGTTATACACAGGAAAAGACTGCTTTTAAATAAAACAATATTTATACATAATAAAGTTATGTATCGGACCGTTACGTACACATAAGGAAGAGTTATAACCTTTGCTTTATTAATTTAATGTATAACATAAAAATATTACTCATGTTTTCACAAGAAATACTTAAAGGAACACTCAAACCGATGATCATCAAACTGATCATGGAGGAGGGAAAGATGTACGGGTATCAGATTACCCAACAGGTAAAGAAGCTTTCCTGCGAACAGATTGCACTTACGGAAGGAGCTTTGTATCCCGCTTTGCACAAATTGGTAGAAGATGGTTTTCTGGTTGTGGAAAGCGAACAGGTGGGGAACAGGGAAAGGAAATATTATTCACTGTCGGAAATCGGCCGGCAGACGGCTGCCGCCAAACTGGAGGAGATACGAGAATCTATCCGCGTACTGGTCCGGATATTCGATCTTAAGCCCCTGGTATATGACATTAAATGAGTCGCAGGCATGCCGGGTAGCTGCGTATCTGCGACGCAGCGGCGTAGAGGATACTCAGTTATACGCCGATTTGCTTGACCATCTTTGCTGTATGGTTGAACAAGAGATGGAAACAGGCCGGAGCTTCGATGACGCCATGACGGCTGTTACCGGTGAGCTGACTGCCGTCGAACTGAAAACGATCGAATCATTTACTTTAAAACTTATTAATATGGAAACAACATTCTCTTCGCGTACTGCCGCGATGGCGACGATTCCTTTTGTCCTGTTCGGTATAAGCTGGGTTCTGACGGATTCGGGACTGGCTTTGCCGTCTTTCATACGCCTGTTGATGATATCGGCGCCCATTCTCTCCATGTTTGTACTCTTAGGTATAGGCTGGATGTATAATTTCCCGCGGTGGTCTGTCCCTGCGATCGGTTTCTGTACGCTTTTCAGCCTTTTCCTTATGATGATACGTATACCGGCCATCAGCGACGAACGGTTGGGAGCCTGGGCGTTCATCCCGATATTGGCGACCGGCGTAATCTGCTGTATCGGCCATCCTTCTTTTAAGCCTGTGAAACATTTAATACGGAAGATTAAAGACGAACCGGCTTTGATACTGTTTACCTTTTACGGCTTCGCCCCGATGTTTGCATGGTTTTTCATGGACGAAACGCACAGCCTGTGGAATATACCGGTTGCCGCGGCGTCAACGGCTGTACTAGCCTCCGGGCTTTACCTGTTTCTTAAAAGCGAGAGGAAGAAAGCCAGGCTGGCGTCTGTCATCTGCTCTGCTGCAGCGGCGGCGCTGATCGCATTTACAGCCGCCCATTTGCATTGGGCCTGTATGTGACATGAGTTTTTGGCGTGCAGGGCGGGGGAAGTATCGCCGGCCGTCAGGCGGTGCGCTGCCTGACGACTTCGTATATCAGGATTGAAGAGGCGACGGATACGTTCAGCGAACCGATGACGCCGAACTGCGGTATCTTAACGATGTGGTCGCATATGCGGAGGTTTCCGGCGGAAACGCCTTCGTCTTCGGCCCCCATTACAATGGCGACGGGGACGTCGCAGGCGACGGAGGTGTAACCGGTCGTGGCTTTTTCGCTGGCGGCTATCACCTTCACTCCGCTTGCCTGAAGGAAACGGATGGCCTGTGTGATGCTTTTCTCGCGACATACAGGCAGTGTATGCAGGGCGCCGGCCGAGGTCTTTATGGCATCGGCATTGACGGTGACGCTGCCTCTGGAGGGGATGACGATGGCGTCTACCCCGGCGCATTCGCAGGTGCGGGCTATGGCGCCGAAATTGCGTACATCGGTCACGCCGTCGAGTAGCAGTATAAATGGGTTCTTCGCCTGCTCATAGACCCAGGGGATGATGTCTTCGAGACGCTGGTAGGCGACGGCCGGGATAAATGCAATTACGCCCTGATGGTTTTTCCTCGTCAGGCGGTCAAGGCGCTCGACGGGGACGCGCTGAACGTTAATATCGCGTCCTTTCAGGGCTTCGAGAAGCTCTCCCGGCTGTTCACCGCGCCTGATTAATATCTTATCTATTTCCTTCCCGCCCTGCACTGCTTCAATGACAGCGCGCGTGCCGAATATCATTTCGTTCTCTTTCATTTTATCTTGTCATAATTGCAGCAGTTCGCGCGCATTGGCAATGGAGGCGTCTGTCAGGGTGGCTCCGCTAAGCATGCGTGCCACTTCTTTTATCCGTTCTCCGGAGCTTAATTTACGTATCTGCGTCAGGGTATGCAGGGTTGTATCCTGCTTGTATACAAAATAGTGTTCTTTTCCTTTGGAAGCTATCTGCGGGAGGTGAGTGATGGCTATTACCTGCATTTTGGCGGCGAGTTCCTGCATTATTACTCCCATCTTATCGGCAATATCTCCCGACACGCCCATGTCTACTTCGTCAAATATAATGGCCGGCAGGGCGGTAAAGCCTGCGATCATGGCTTTGATACATAGCATCAGGCGTGAGATTTCGCCTCCTGATGCTATCTGCGCCACCCGCTCGGGACCGGTGTTTTTATTGGCGGAGAAGAGAAAGCGCACATCGTCCATGCCGTCGCTTTCAGGCTCAGCTTTAGCGGTGAAGTCGATTTGGAAACGGGAGTGAGGCATGCCTAACTGGGCCAGGCTGTCGATCAGTCGCGAAGATATGAGGCCGGCCGCTTTCCTGCGTTTTTCGCTTAGCGTCGAGGCGTCTTTCAGTAGCTCGAGGCGGGCTGCTTCCTTCAGGGCGGAGAGGGTGTCAAGCTGTTCGCCTGAGGAGTCTATCTCCGCAAGCTGCCGGCGGTATGTTTCCCGGAGGGCGATCAGGTCGGGTACGGAAGAAAGGCGGTGTTTTTGCAGCAGGGTGTACAGGGTGTCGAGGCGTGCGTTTATCCATTGCAGGCGTTCGGGGTCTGAGTCTATGTTTTCTTTCCTGACATCTATCCCGGATGCCAGGTCGCGCAGGTCTATATATGCGATACTGAGGCGTTCGACCGTTTCGCGGGCGCCGGGATAATAGCGTTCCAGCTTTTCGGCTGTGGAAAGGGCTTCCCTGATATGGATGAGGCTGCCTGTTTCGTCGTTGTTCAGCGATTCGGAGATTTTATAAAGGGCGGTTTTAATCTCTTCGGCATGTGACAGTACTTCAAGCTCCTGCTCCAGCGTTTCCTGTTCGCCTTCGGAGAGACCGGCTTCTTCCAGTTGTTTCAGCTGGAAACGAATATAGTCCTCATCCTGCCTGGAGCGGGCGGCTTTCTCTTTCATTACGGCCAGTTCTTTCCTTAGCGACTGGTAACGGGCGTATTCTTTACGGTATTCGATGAGCAGAGGCTCGTTCTGCGCCATCACGTCTACTACGTGCAACTGAAACTTATTGTCAGCCAGAAGGAGGTTCTGATGCTGCGAGTGGACGTCTATCAGGCGGTTGCCCAATTCTTTAACTACATTCAGTGCAGCCGGCGAGTCGTTTACGAACGTACGTGTCTTACCGGAGGCGAACAGCTCGCGGCGGAGGATGCAGGTCTCAGGCTCGTATTCCAGTTCGTTTGCCGAGAAGAAGGCCTCCATGTTATAGGGAGAGATGTCGAATGTGGCTTCAATCACGCACCGGTCTTCTCCGCTTTTGACGCTTTTCGTATCAGCCCGTTGCCCAAGCACCAGAGACAGCGCCCCAAGGATGATGGACTTGCCGGCTCCCGTCTCGCCCGTTATCACGGTGAACGAATCACTGAAATGTATATCCAGACTGTCAATCAGGACGTAATTCCGGATGAATAAAGATTTCAGCATACGGATATTATTTGTTGAGCGCTCCCAGACGTTCGGAAGCAGTGGGGTAAAGATTCGAGAGCATTTTCAGGCCGGTCTGCTTTTCCTGCATATTCGCTTTGGAATAGATGGCGATGACTTCATCCAGTTTACTGTCGTAGAATATCTGCAGCAAAACGGAGGCAGGCCGGGCGCTTTTGAGTTGTTCAAGCGCCGGGAGGGTTTCCAGGATGGTGGTGCGTCCGCGGTCGGCATTGGCAGCCATCTCGTCTAATCCTCTGCGGTGGTAGTTGTACCACATGTCGCGGAACAGGTCGGATGAGCTTTCTGACAGGGCCGTCACGATGGCGTGCCGGTTACGGTCGCTGTCAAAGGCTTTCCAGCCGTTCCATGACGGTTGCGATTGTGCGAGGTTGACTATCTGTTGGGCCTGCTGGAAGAAAGCTGTTCCTCCTTTGGGGGAGAAACTGTCGAAATCAAGTCCGAGTATCAGATAAATATAGTAAATGACTGTAGCAGTAAGGTTGCTTTCCAGCGTGTTGTTCGTGTATTCCAGGGGCGAAAATTCCACGTATTCGAAATCAAGCTGCCTGTCCTGGAAGTTCAGCGTCGTGGTGGTATAACCTGAGTTATACACAGGGCGGCGGGCCTGTACCTGCATCTCGGCCTTGAAGTTATTGTCGGTATGCTCGTTGACAATGATGGTCATTGTACAATCAATCTTTTCGTTCGTCGAGAAAGTGGCGTCAGTCCATTTACGGCTGTTCACAAACTCCGTCAGCGCAGTCTGGAGCGAGGTAAAAACCTGCTTGTTCGTTCCCTGTACCTTATCGCTGTTGATCACCACCCTGGCATTCATTTCCTGGGCTGCGGCAGTATAAGCCGTCGCCGTCGCCAGCAGGCACAGGCATAGTATTTTATTGATTCTTCTCATTTGAGTAACGTTATCAGTTTATCTACAACATCCGACGCCGCTTCCTGTTTGCTTTTAAGCGGATAATCGGTTACTTCTCCCTTATTGTCGAGTATGCTTATTTTGTTGGTGTCGATACGAAAACCTGCACCGGGTTCGCGCAAAGAATTGAGCACAATGAAATCAAGGTTCTTCTTTCTAAGTTTGCTCCCGGCATTTATCAGTTCGTCGGTTGTCTCCAGGGCAAAGCCTGCAAGTACCTGCCCTTTCCGCCTGATGGCTCCCAGCGATGCTGCGATGTCTTTATTAGCAGTCAGATCAAGCGTCATATCTTCTTTATTTTCACGTTTGATTTTCTCCGGCATGACTGCTTCAGGGCGGTAATCGGCTACGGCAGCGCAAAGGATGGCCGCGTGCACGCCGGGGAAGACCTCTATTGCCGCCTGATACATCTCTCCGGCGGATTCTACATCGATGCGCCTGATGTTAGGATGCTTGGCAGACAAGGATACCGGCCCGCTGATCAGCGTAACCTCCGCTCCGCGCCGGGCGCACGCTTCAGCCAGGGCAAACCCCATCTTACCCGATGAGTAATTACCGATGAAACGTACCGGATCGATCCTCTCATACGTAGGCCCGGCAGTTATCAGTATCTTTTTTTTTTGAAGGGAGTTTTGATAAGTAAAGAAGTTCTCCAGTTGCTCAACAATTCTGTCGGGCTCTTCCATACGCCCTTTGCCTTCCAACCGGCTGGCTAATTCCCCTTCTGCCGGTTCGATGATATAGTTGCCGAAAGAGCGCAGTGTGCTCAGATTTTGCTGCGTAGCAGGATGTGCAAACATATCCAGGTCCATTGCCGGAGCGATAAAGACAGGGGCTTTACATGAAAGATAGGTGGTAACCAGCATATTGTCGGCTATACCGTGCGCCATTTTACCTATGGTGGTTGCCGTAGCCGGGGCGATCAGCATAGCGTCGGCCCACAGGCCCAGCTCCACATGGCTATGCCATGAACCGTCTCTGTTTGAGAAAAAGTCGCTTATAACCGGATTACGGCTCAGGGTCGAAAGCGTAAGCGGCGTAATAAATTCTTTCCCGGCAGGGGTAATAACAACCTGCACCTCCGCACCTTTCCTGACAAGCGCACGAATCAGGTAAGCCGCTTTGCAGGCGGCGATGCTTCCTGTTATACCTAATATGATCTTTTTATTTTTCAGCATATTGCTTTTGCAGGGACGAAACCATATATGAAAACGTCATCCCTTTGAGATTTATTACAATCGCAGCAGTAAAATCTCCCTCGCCGCTTTTGTTCCGATGTGTCCCTTTTCGCTCAGTTTCCAGCCCAGCCGGTCTATCGGACTGGTAAGAGCATCCAGGTCTGTTTCCTTTATCCCGTATTCGTGCAGGCGTGTTTTCAGTCCCATATCACGGAAAAAGAGCTCTACGGCGTCAATTGTTTTTTCCACCCGTTCCTTTGTGCTGCCTTCTGTAATATCAAAAACAGCAGCGCCCAGGCGCAGTATCTTCTCCTGTTTCTCTTTTTGCATATACTGCATCACACCGGGGAGGATAACGGCAAGCGTTTCGGCATGCGCCAGTCCGAACTGCACGGTCAGCGGATAGCCTATGCGGTGAGACGACCAGTCTTGCGGCACACCCTGCCCTATCCAGCCGTTGAGCGCGTTGGTGGCGGCCCACATCAGGTTGGCCCGGATATTGTAATCGAGGGGATCTTTCAGCGCCCTGGGGCCCTCTTCGCGGATTATCCGCATCAGGCTTTCGGCAAAGGCGTCCTGTACTTTTGCGTCTACGGGATAGGTCAGGTATTGTTCTATGACATGAATAAACGAATCAACAACGCCGTTTGCCACCTGAGCGGCAGGCAGTGAATAAGTTGCTTCCGGGTCCATCACTGCAAAAGCGGGGAAGACGGCAGGAGTGGCAAAGCCCAGTTTCTGTCCTTCCGATATATTTGATATTACTGCCCGTTCATTAGTCTCCGAGCCGGTTGCCGACAGGGTAAGGACGACGCCAAGAGGCATAGCACGTTCCACAGGCGCATTTTTTGCCGGTATATCCCAGGGGTCGCCTTTGAAGCAGATTGCGGCTGCGATGAATTTCGTTGCGTCAATAACCGATCCTCCGCCTACGGCAAGCAGGAAGTCCGTTTTTTTCCTCCGGGCAAGTTCTACGGCCTTCATGCAGGTATCATAATGGGGATTTGCTTCAATGCCTGAGAATTCTGTCAGCGGATAATCTTTCAGGGCTTCGCTCACCTGCGTATGGATTCCGTTCTTCTTTATGCTTCCTCCTCCGTAGAGCATCAGTATTTTGCTTCCTTCGGGAATAAGTGTCGACAGCCGGGCGATGGAGCCTTTCCCAAAAACGACCTTAACAGGATTACAGAATTCAAAGTTGTTCATCTCTTTTTTATTTGGAATTAAAGCCTCTCAGTTTGATCTCAGTGAGCATTTTTTTTGTATTCAGCGTAAAGTCCCCGTTCATGATCCATGCATAATAGCCGGGGTCATTCTTAAGAACGTCTGCCACCAGCTGTCCTTTGTATTTGCCGAAGTTGATTACTTCCTCCATCTTATCGTTGTAGACCATGCGTCCGGCAAAATCCACATTGTTGTTGTAACTGGAGTATTGAGAAAGGTAGTTGATGTCGTTTTTCAGTTCGGGGTAACGATCCAACTGCGCTTTCAGCACCTCGTAAGTCGCTATGGTATCGGCTTCTGCCGTATGGGCGTTTGCAAGGTCTTTACCGCAGTAGAATTTGTATGCCGCCGTCAGGGTCCGCTGCTCCATCTTATGAAAAATGGTCTGCACGTCTACAAACTTCCGTTTGTTCAGGTCTATGTCTACGTCGGCCCTGAGGAACTCTTCCGCCAGCATGGGTATATCAAAGCGGTTGGAATTAAATCCTGCCAGGTCGCATCCTTCTATCTGGGCGGCCAGCGATCTTGCTATTTCCCTGAAGGAGGGGCAATCTTTTACATCCTCGTCTGTGATTCCGTGAATGGCCGTGGATTCGGGAGGAATGGGAATGCCCGGATTAATGCGCCTCGTTTTTGATTCTTCTTTGCCGTTAGGGTGAACCTTGACAAAAGAAATCTCGACAATGCGATCTTTAACAATATTAATACCCGTTGTCTCCAGGTCAAAGAAGACTAACGGGTTCCTTAAATCCAACTGCATCAGTTACTTGTTAGTCGTTTAACATCATTGGCATAAGAAGCATCAGCAGTTCTTCGTTTTCTTCGTTTTCCGTCGGGATTATCAGTCCTGCACGTGAAGGATCGGCAAGTTTAAGCACTACATGTTCCGAAGCGATATTACCCAGTATTTCAATCAGGAAAGTCGCTTTGAAACCTATCTTCAGCTCTGAGCCGTCGAAGTCGCACACAATCTTTTCTTCCGCAGAGGTGGAGTAATCAATGTCCTGCGCCGAAATAACCAGCTGCCCTTCGGTAACATTCAGCTTCACAAGGCTGCTTGAGGCGTTGGAGAATACGGATACGCGTTTAAGTGCATTAAGTAATGATATGCGGTCGATCGTAACCTTGTATGGGTTTTCCTGCGGGATGACGTTGTTATAGTTAGGATAACGGCCTTCTATCAGCCGGCATATCATATCAAAATTGGAACCTGAGATATAGGCGTTGTTTTCGTCGAACTTAATCTTAACCTCTTCGGTATCTTTGGCCAATACGCTTCTCAGCATGTTGGCCGGCTTCTTTGGCAATATAAAGGATGCTCTTTCGGGGGAGTGTATGGACAGGTTGCGCAGCCTGACCAGTTTATGTCCGTCTGAAGCTACTATCGTGAGGCTTTCCTGTTGAATGTCGAAGTAAATACCGTTCATTACCGGGCGCAGCTCATCTTCGGCCGTAGCAAAGATTGAACGTGAGATTCCGCTTAACAGTTTCTGCGCTCCCATGGATATGGCTACGCAGGTTTCGCTCAGTTGTTTCTGCTGTGGGTAGGTATCGCCGTTCTGTCCTATAAAAGAGTATTTACCATTCTCAAAATGGATCAATATTTCCAGTGTATTGTCATTGATTTCGAAATTCAGTGGTTGCTCGGGAAGTTCTTTCAGAGGATCAAGTAGTATTTTAGCTGTTACGGCAAATAAGCCTGCACCTTCGGCATTGAGCACCTCCATAGAGGTAACCATACGGGTATCGACATCCGAAGCTGTTATTGTGAGCCTGTTACCTCTCAATTCAAATAAGATACAGTCCAAAATAGGTAAAGTATTCTTTGAGGCAATAACTTTACTTATTGATTGCAGACGGGATAGCAGAGCAGTACTTGATACATCAAATTTCATGATCTTTACTTTTAATGATTTAATATTCTTTTTATTAGTATTGTTTACGGATTGTTTTTGAACGAACAAAAGTAAGAAAATATTTCTATCCGTATTATTAACGCCGTTTTTTTATGATGCATAACGCTTTGGGGTTGTTAGTTTTACTTATAGGGATAAAATTAAGGTTGATTTAACGCCGGACATAATCCCGGATATCTCTGTCTGATATAAAGCAGGTGTAATTGAGCATGGAATTTGTCAAAACCCTAAGAACCTGACTCAATGTCAGAAAAAACCCGTATAGTCATCCTTTGCCTGCCCTCCCCCGTTCTTTGCGAGCGTAGCGAAGTCAGTCATTGTGAGGCGCCATGCAACCGGAGAATGCGTCTGTGACACTGCATCTATAAAGCGCCTTCGATGCCACTAGCAGTGACGGCGGCGGGGAAGGATCAGACAATGTGTTTCGACATCGTTTTAGAAGGTGCTTCTTAAGCGCTTAAGAAGCACCTTCATAAGGGTTATGAAGGTCCTTCAAAAATGCTGATGGAGCGCCTTCTTTAGCGTTAGTGAAGTATCTTCTTAAGTGTTAGTGAAATACCCTGCCTGACTGCTCTCCCCCCTCGTCGTCACTACTGATGACGACGAGAGGGGGCGGTTGGTTTTCTTACATCGAACTCAGGGTAACTGCATTAGATTGTATCTCCAATCTGCAATGAATTGCACGGCCTTTCTGCATTATCTGGCCACTCCACAGTGGTGGCGCCAGGTATGGCAGCCGGGTGAGTATTTAATTATTTCGTGTATCTTTGCCCCTCTCATTATTAATGATATGACTAAAAAAGATGTACTTGACTTCTACCGTAGTACTGCGCAGAAACGGGAAGTATGGAACAGGCGTAATTCATTTTATCACCGTTTACTCGAAAGGTATTTCTCCTTCATCATCCCGCCCGGTGTGAGGGTTATAGAGGTGGGATGCGGTAGCGGTGACCTGCTTAATGCGGTTAAACCGGGCTATGGGCTTGGTATCGACTTTGCGCCTGAGGTTATTGAGATAGCGACCGGGAAGTATCCGCACCTTCACTTCAGGGTAGATGATGCGGAAGACCTCCGGACATGCGAGGCCTTTGACTACATCATCCTGAGCGACCTGACTACCTGCCTGTGGGATGCGCAGAAGGCTATCCGTAACCTGCGCCGGCTGTGCCACCCGCAAACGCGCATCGTGTTGTCACAGTATAATTACCTGTGGGAGCCGGCTATAAAGTTCCTCGAATTTGCGGGACTTAAACAGAAGATGCCTACTTCGAACTGGTTCTCAATAAAAGACACCGAGGATTTGTTTTCCCTTGAGGGTTTTCAGACGATCAGGATGGACAAAAAGATACTGCTGCCCGTTTACATACCATTACTTCATGGTCTGTTTAACGGGTTTTTAGTTAACCTGCCGGGCTTCCGCCACATGGGGCTTGTCAATTTGCATGTCTCGCGCCCGGTGTCGGGCGAAGAACGTCCTTCGTCTGTATCAATCATCGTACCGGCCCGTAACGAGAGGGGGAATATCGAGAACGCCATCAGGCGGACGCCGGACTTCGGTACGCGGCAGGAGTTTATCTTCATCGAAGGGGGATCACAGGACGGTACGTATGAAGAGATATTGCGCGTAAGGGATGCCTATCCCTCAAAGGATATAAAGGTGATGAAACAGACGGGTAAAGGCAAGGGCAATGCGGTGCGCGAGGCTTTTGAGGCCGCCACGGGTGATATTCTGATGATCCTGGACGCCGACCTGACCGTGCCGCCGGAGGAGCTGCCCAAGTTTTATGATGCTTTATGTCGCAACAGGGGTGAGTTTGTCAATGGCTGCCGACTGGTATATCCGATGGAAAAGAATGCTATGAGGTTCCTTAATCTGCTTGGCAATAAGTTCTTCGGATGGTTCTTCTCTTACCTTCTGGGCCAACGGCTGAAAGATACTTTGTGCGGAACCAAGGTGTTGTTCCGAAAGGATTATGAAACGATCAGGGACAACCGGGCTTACTTCGGGGACTTTGATCCCTTTGGCGACTTTGACCTGCTCTTCGGCGCAGCCAGGCAAAACCTCAAGATCGTCGAGGTTATCATCCGCTATAAAGACCGCGAGTACGGATCAACGCAGATAAGCCGTTTCCGCCACGGCCTGCTGCTGCTTAAAATGAGTTTCTTTGCTGCAAGAAAAATAAAGTATATAAAATGAAGAATACTACACGAAAAGGGGTTAAGGAAAAAGCCACCAGCACCATCGCCAACACGAAAAAAGTCCCCGCCCCCGCCTCTATGTACGACAAACTCAATGGATTCTTTGACAGGCACAGTCAGGCGTTTTTTGTACTCGCTATGGCATTAAGCGTACTGATGTGCCTGGCTATGTTTGACGTAAAGGTGAGCCTGAGCGGCGATGACAGTGACTACGTCGTGAGCGCCGAGAGATTCTGGCGTAACTTCAGCTTCCCCGGCGGGCATGCTCCGCTGTATCCTATGGTTCTGTCTCCACTGGCTGGCATATTCGGGATGAATCTATTGCTCTTCAAATCATTGTCGGCCATCTTCATGGTCCTGTCCTTCCTGTTGCTGTACAAAAGCTTCCGCAACGTATTGCCGGCCGTCGTACTGATGCCGGGCTTATTGCTGGCCAGTATCTGTTCTTATCTTTTCTTTTATGCCGGATATACGTATAGCGAACCGCTGTTTATGCTTATACAAGGACTGTTTATCTACTTCTTTGCCCGGTATTTCCTGTGGAATGATCCTTCGTCGCAGGCGGCATCGACGCCTGCGACGAAGGCTTTCAGTCTGAAAGCCGACTGGCGCAGGTTCCTCATCATCGCCGCCCTTGCGTTATGTATGACCCTGACGCGTAGCATAGGGTATGCCGTCCTCGGCGTGGTGATATTGTTCCTTGCTTTACAGCGGCGGTGGAAGGATACGCTTTATATGTGCGGGGCTTTCGTCGTGGTGTTTACCGCATTCCAGATATTTAAATCCATAGCCTGGCCGGGGACAGGGGAGGCTTATGGCTTCGACAGGCTTTTCGCTAAAGATTCCTATAACCCTACGCTGGGTATGGAGAGCTTTCAGGGTATAGTGAAGCGGTTCACCGAAAACTCGCAGATATACCTTTCATGGTTCTTATACAGGTTCATGGGTTTGATGCCCGACACGAGTTCCGAGTACATCCAGATAGATACGCTGCGCACCGTGGGCGTTTATCTGCTGTACGCCGTCTGCCTGGCGCTGGCGTTC
Source organism: Tannerellaceae bacterium (assembly GCA_031266215.1). Taxonomy (GTDB): domain Bacteria; phylum Bacteroidota; class Bacteroidia; order Bacteroidales; family Tannerellaceae; genus DFXE01. The sequence goes on from JAISBL010000019.1 coordinate 15,339, forward strand.
AGGCGTAGCAGGGCGCTGCTTTTCATCGGCCTGTATGTTGGGATAATGAACTTAGGCAGTTTCGTGGCGCTTCAGTCTTCCTGGGGACAGGATCGCCTGATAGTTATTTACTATCCGCTTATACTGCTGTTCTTCCTTGGCGGTATATGCTGCCTTTTTCAGATCAAATGGCTCAGGAGGTGCTTCTTCGTCTACCCACTGGCTTTGATCGTAGTCTTCCTGTCTACTGCCTATATTTCGAAAAAGAATGTGGAGCGCAATCTTCCCGTATTGCAGCAGAACCTTATGGGCGACAAGTTGTATGGGTTTACTCCCGACTGGGAGAATTTTATCATCGGAAGCCAGTGGGCGGCAAAGAACCTTGATAAGGACGCGGTGATTATCAGCCGCAAGCCTACGATATCAAAGGTCTATACAGGGCGTGATTTCGATGTCGTGCCAACGGCGCTGACGGTTCCGCCGGATACGCTGACGGCTTTCAGGAGCAGACTGCCCGAAGGATATACTGTTGCCGTTATAGACGCCTCCGTGGGAGTGTTCCCGGGAGAAGCCGTGCAGTATGTAGTGTCTCATCTCAGGGGGAATAAGTTTTCGCTCCACGGTACGGAGACCGTATCGGTTTGTATCTATCTGGTCCCTGATGAGTACCTGCCCGACATGATGCTGTCGGTAGGCGCAAATGAAATGGCTTACACGCTTGACTTTGATGAATTCATCAACCAACTGGATAATATAGAGTCTTACCGTATTTACGACCCTGACATGATGCTTCGCTATCTGGAAGAGCATAATATAAAGTATCTTTTGCTGCCTCAGTTACGCGTGTATCCGAGTATGAAGTCGGACCGGTTTATCAACAACGTGCACCAGTACCGCGACTATGTATCCTTTAAACGCCCCGGCCACTTCCGCACCATTCATACGGCAGGGAGTGACGAGCCTTGTGAAATAGTAGAGTTTATACGCTAAGCAAACACTCTGTTGTGGTGAATGTGACCGGAAGTTCATACGGATATTTTAAGAGAGACGTCAGTTGGTTGTCTTTCAACTACCGGGTGCTGCTGGAGGCCGAGGATGACTCGCTCCCGCTGTACGAGCGGATACGCTTCCTTTCTATTTATTCATCCAACCTTGAAGAGTTCTACGAAATACGCGTAGCCGAGCACCGGGGCGTTATTATGAAGAAAAAGTTTGCCGAAGAGACTTACGAAGAGGCTGAGGAAACCCTGGCGGAGATAACCCGCGAGGTGAACCGCCAGCAGTTGGAGTATTACCGCATCTTCTCGGACAGTATACTCCCGGAGCTTAACCGGCAGAATATCCACCTGTACCAGGACAGCCGGCCGGAGCCTTTCCATGAGGACTTCGTACGCGATTTCTTCAACGAGGAGGTCTTCCCCTTCCTCTCACCCGTTATGCTGCAGGCCGGAGATATTCAGACTTTCATACGCGACCGGCGGCTTTACCTTATCGTGCGCATGACCAAAAAGGACTCCCCCATAACCGTGGCCGGACTGCCGCCGGCTTATCACTACGCCCTGATGAAGATACCTTTTGCCAAAGCGCCCCGTTTCATAGAGTTGCCTGAACATGAGGGCGTGCGTTACATCATGTTCATAGATGATGTTATCAGGGCCAACCTGTCTACAGTATTCCCGGGATATGTGACAGATAGTTGTTACAGCATCAAAATATCAAGGGATGCGGATATTTACCTGGAGAACGAAAAGGGTAGCAACCTTATCGAGATCATACGTAATAAGGTAAAAAAGCGGAAGGTGGGCGACCTGAGCCGTTTTATGTACGACCGCAGAATGCCGGCCGACTTCCTCGGCTTCGTCTGCGTGGCTTTTGGGATAAGCAGGGAAGACCTCGTCATGGGCGGCCGTTACCTCAACCTGCAGGACCTGAGTAAGCTGCCTAATCCGATAGGGAAAAGGCTCGAACAGCAGACGCCGCTTCCCATGCGCGTCCCTTTCCTTGACGAGACGGGTTCCATGTTCAGGGCTGTCGGCGAACGGGACATTCTGCTGCACTTCCCTTATCAGTCGTTCGACTACCTGATACGCCTGCTCATGGAGGCGGCCTTTGACCCCGACGTAGAGGAGATAAAGATCACCCAGTACAGGGTGGCCGAGAACTCAGCGGTAATTAATACCCTCATAAGCGCTGCCCAGAATGGGAAAAGGGTGACCGTGTTCGTGGAACTCAAAGCCCGTTTTGACGAGGAAAACAACATGAGTACGGCCGAACTGATGAAGTATGCCGGCATACGCATCATTTACAGCATACCGGGCCTTAAGGTTCACGCCAAGGTGGCTATCATACTGAGGAAAAGCGGGCATAGCTTTGCTTACCTGAGTACCGGCAACTTCAACGAGAAAACGGCCCGGATATATTCGGATATGGCGCTTCTGACTGCCAACGCCGGCCTGATAGAGGATATAGACAAGGTTTTTGCCGTACTTGAGGGTAAACTCTCCGAACCGGTCTTCCGGTATCTGCAAGTGGCGCATTTCAATATGGTCCCGGAACTGAAACGAATGATACGCCGCGAAACAGAGCATGTCAGGCAGGGACGCCGGGGTAAGATCATCCTTAAAATGAATGGGCTGCATGACCGCAGTATGATAGACGAACTGTATAACGCCAGCGAGAACGGGGTCGAGATAGACCTTATAATAAGGGGCATATGCTGCCTCGTTCCGGGACAGCCTTATAGCCGCAACATACGGGTGACCCGCATAGTAGATATGTTTCTGGAGCATGCCCGCGTCTGGTATTTCTATAATGACGGGACCGTGGACCTTTACCTCAGCTCGGCCGACTGGATGCGCCGTAACCTCACGCGCCGTATTGAGGCGGCTTTCCCCATACTCGACCCTGAGATAAAGAACGAGGTTGTACATATGCTCGACATCCAACTCAGGGACAATACCAAAGCCTGTCTTATAGACGACAGCCTTAACAACTGCTTCAAACACGACGATAACCCTGTGAAGACCCGCGCCCAGTTGGCTATCTACGAGTTCCTGAAAGAGAAAAGCGCTTTAGGCTGAGTCCGTGGTACGGCCTGAAAAGCCGTCGCTCCCCATAAGAGTGTGCGCCAAAGCTGAACGCCGGGGCGTCAAATGTGTATAACCCGTGCCACCCCCATATCAGTAAGGCCGCAGGCGTCAGCGCACCGAAAACCCTCATACAGGCGTATTGAGTTGTCCGCGGGCGCGTTTTACAGTGGCGCCTCCTTATCCCGAACTCAGGCCTCAGGCTTCCACGCGGCGTCACCCGCACCTTCGCCCGGACTACATACACGCTATAATCCGGAGACTAAGTGCGCTATAGCTTAAAGCACACACGTACCATAAACCTGAGTTTTGGCTAAGAATAGTCTGTTCGGACTTGTATATCAATAGGAAAAAACATTTTCAAATGTCCGTCAGGCATTCCGAAACGTATCTGCTTTTTTTAGGCTATATGTGCCCGCATTATTGTGACTATTCCGCCGGAACATAACTGCTTTTTGATGAAAAGCACCTGCTTTTCGCCTGAAAGTAGTTCCTTATCGTCCAAACATACTTCCTTCTCGCCGAAACGCACTTCCTTTCCGTCGAAATGCACTTCCTTCTCGCCGAAACGTATGTACTTTTAGGCAAAACGTACCTAAGTTAACCTTAAAAGTAGGTACGAATCGATTAAAAGTACATACGTTAACCTTAAAAGCAGGTACGAATCAATTAAACGTACCTACGTTTGGCTTAAAGTAGGTACGAA
>JAISBL010000111.1 GCA_031266215.1 Tannerellaceae bacterium
CATAAAGAAGGTAAACGCACAGTATAAGATAAAATTAGCACAATACATTTTTTATAAACATTTTTTAAACAGCAATAACCCAGCACGTTATGCATAAATTATACCATATTTGGCACGATGTGACAAAAAATATTTGTTGAATTATATTGTTGATTACAAATTCTTTTGCACATTTGTAGCCGCAAAAATTATCTTTCAGTACCGCTTCCTACTAAGAAGCGGTACTGAAACAGGAAAAAATGTCCAATATATATTTGACCATAACATAAGCGCTAACCGGCTAAAAAAAATAATCACAGTGATGTGTGTATCAGAGAGTTTTGTTGTATTGGTATTCACTTTTTCCTCATCAGATCAATTTCTTCAATTAATGTGAGTTCGATTTAAAAGAACCCGTTACCTGTGTGGTAACAGAGGTTATCAACATTTAATGCATACGGCCTTACCGGTATGGCGGCGTAGGCGGGGTGTTATATGGGGGAATGCGAAGATGGTGGAGGCTCGCGTACCATGCAGGTAACTGCTCCGTTACAACACAGTCAACAGATTTTCCTGCAACTCACATTCAATTATATTTTATAGTGGCGGAATGTTTTTCATGACTTCGTCGCACAGAAATCCGTTCGTCCATAGCATATTGATTAATAGATATTTGTAAATTTACATCACCTGTTTTTGGGAGGCGCATTGACGAAGTCAGGAGAGTGTACGGGGAATTCCATGCACAAAAGCCGTGGACAACGGCCTGTTTTCCGGAGACGCCATTCTTTTTTGCTTTTCTTATCCCGGGTTTTTAACATGGTTTGTGCATGAGGTTCATCGGGAAGGTATATCTTTGGGGCCGGATAATGGTGTAGCCGCCCGCCTCCGCAGACGGCTAGTAAAAGGGAATCCGGTGAAAGACCGGAGCTGTGCCCGTAGCTGTAAGTTCGCACCCCACCCACCGGCAAAACACTGCAATAGCCACTGTTCCCCCCAGGAACGGGAAGGCGGCCGGAAAGGGAGAACAAGCCAGAAAACCTGCCATCACTCCCTGTTTTTATGCAACGCCGCCTCGGGTAAAGGCAGCGCCGGTAAACTCTGATTATTACATGCCTGATTTGTTGTTTTATAAGAAAGAGCTGAGGCTCCTGGTCTGTCTGCTGGCGCCGGCTGCGGCCGGGGCGCAGCAGGCGGACAGTTTTTTGTATCGTGAACTTCCGCAGGTGGAAGTGGTTGAAAAAGCGCGTCCTTCCGTTACACGTGAAGGCGCGCCGATTCAATTACTTGACCGCGCCGGGCTGGAACGCCTCGGATCGCACGACCTGGCCGATGCCGTAAGACGCTTCTCCGGCGTGACGGTGAATGACTATGGCGGGATAGGCGGACTCAAGACAGTATCGGTGCGCAGCCTCGGAGCGCAGCATACGGCAGTAAGCTATGACGGCGTGACGGTGACCGACGCGCAGAGCGGACAGGTGGACATCAGCCGCTTCTCAACAGATAATATAGAAAACCTGATACTCTCTATCGGGCAGACCGACGATATATTCCTCACGGCCCGCATGTACGCCTCGGCCGGGGCGCTGAGCATATCTACGCGTACGCCGGCCTTTGACGGCCGCCCGGTGAGGCTGGAGGCCCAGGCGAGGGGAGGGTCGTTCGGGCTCTTATCGCCTTCCCTCCGTTATGAACAACGGCTGGGCGAAGCGTATGCCATGTCTTTGCATGCCGAGGCTCTCAGGGCCGATGGCGTTTATCCTTATACGCTCAGGAATGGAGATATAGTGACCCGCGAACGGCGGCATAACAGTGATATAGGTTCTTTCAGGACGGAGCTTAACCTGTTTTCCGACTGGCGCCGCCGGGGAAAGCTGAAGCTTAAGGGTTACTGGTTTGATTCAGACCGGGGCCTGCCGGGCGCCGTAGTGCTGTACAACGATTATCACACCGAAAGGCTGCGCAACAGGAATGGTTTCGTCCAGGGCGTTTATGAGCTTGAACCGAACAGCCGCATCAGCCTCAGAGCGCAGGGTAAGTTTGATTACTCCCGGACGCGCTATCAGGATTCGCACAGTAAGTACATCGGCGGAAAGCAGACCGACGTCTATACCCAGCGTGAATATTATGCCTCGACGGCCCTGCGGTGGAGGCCGGCGGCGGAGGGCGGGAGGCTTTCCTTCTCGGCTGCGGCCGACGCCTTTTTCAATACACTTGACGCCACTACTCCGCGCAGCGTTTTCCCCCGGCGCTTCACGTCGCTCACTTCGCTGGCTGGGCAATACCGGGACGGCCGCCTGACGGTTACGGCCAGCCTGCTGGCTACCTCCATCAACGAGGAGGTGAGGCGGGGAGACGCCGCCCCCGCGCGCCGCCGGCTCTCCCCGGCCGCCAGCCTCTCATGGAGACCTCTGGCGGAGCATAACCTGCGGCTGAGGGCTTCGTTCAAGGATATTTTCCGTACCCCTACGTTTAACGACCTGTATTATGACCGCATAGGTAATCGCGAACTTGCGTCGGAGAAGGCCCTCCAGTATAATCTGGGCCTTACCTGGAGCGGGGCGGCGGGGCCGGCCGCCCACGTCAGCCTGACGGCCGACGGTTACTATAACAGGGTAAAGGATAAGATAGTGGCCATACCGACGATGTTCATATGGAGGATGATGAATATGGGCGAGGTCGATATACGGGGATTAGACCTTAACCTGTCGGTGCGCCTCGCTCCGGCCCGTTACGTCAGCCTTCAGATAGAGGGGGGGTACTCGTTCCGTAAGGCTGTTGACGTTACAGACAGGGGCTCCAAGACCTACGGCCACCAGATACCTTATACGCCCAGACATTCGGGTACGGCCTCCGTACTGGTGGAGACCCCCTGGGTGAACATCAACTGGATACTTACGGCTGTGGGAAGCCGGTATGCGCTTCCGCAGAATATGGAGGCCAACCGCATGGACGGGTACGCCGAGCAACAGGTGTCGGCCAGCCGCGACTTCTCCACCGGAGGGCGCTCTTCGCTCAGGCTGCAGGCCGGGATAGTAAACCTGACGGACGTCACGTATGACGTCATCCGGTATTATCCCATGCCGGGGCGGTCTTTTCGCATAAGCGTGAAATACAGTTACTGATTATAAATACTTAAAAATGATTGAGAAATGAAGAAGAAGAAAATTGTTTACCTGCTGGCGGCGTATGTGCTGCTGCCGGGTGTTTTTAACTCATGTAGTAAGGATGATAACGGCGAAGGCGGCGATGACGACAAGCCGGCTGTTGTTGAGAAAAAAGACGGCGTCTTTATCCTCAACCGGGGAAACTATAACGAGAACAATGCATCCCTGGCCTACTACAACCTCGCAGACAAGACTATGACACCCGACGTGTACCGATCGGTAAACGGTCACGGACTGGGAGACTCGGCCGAGCAGATACTGATATACGGTTCAAAGATGTACGTCACGGTGACATCCTCCAACCGCATTGCCATCCTTGACGAGACGGGGCTGCTGATAAAGAGCATCGAGCCTAAAGACGGCACAGGCGCCCCGATGAACCCGCGCCGGATGGCGGCAAACGACGGCAAGGTATACGTAGGCTATTACTACGGGCACTCGGTGGCTGCATTGGATACCGCCTCGCTGGAGGTGACGGCTACCGTTGCCGTCGGGCGCTATCCGGAGGGCCTGGCCGTGTCGGGCAACAAGTTGTACGTGGCTAATTCCGGCGGACTGGACTATCCCGACTACGGGCATACCGTCTCGGTTGTAAACCTTAACAGCTTTACGGTTGAGAAGGAGATAGAAGTAGCGCTCAATCCAACGCGACTTGCAGTCGGCGACAACTGGGAAGAGGTCTACCTCATCTCTATGGGTAATTACGGCGACGTGGGCAATACCCTCCAGCACATCGACCGTTCTACGGGACAGGTAACCCAAATGGGCGGAGGGTCTATCTTTACCGTGAGCGGTTTACATCTTTACGTTATCCACGCACAGTGGGGATCGACCGACATAACTTACAGGAAGTATAGCATCGGTACCGGGACGGCGGTATTATTGCCGGAGCCTTTCATCACCGACGGCACGGTTATAGGTTCGCCCTCGGCCATCGGCGTAGACCCTCTTGACGGGAAGATATACATAACCGACTGGGCCTACGGCAGCACATCTACCCTGTACGTCTTCTCGCCCGAAGGCAAACTGGAGACCAAAGTAGAGACCGAAGGGTATGACTCAGGCGCTATAGCATTCTACCACAGATGAAGCGGGCCATCCTGTTTACACTGATCGCCTGCCTGGCTGCCGCCTGCGCACAGCCGGGCAGGCGCCGGAGTGACGGCGGCGACGTAACGGCAGACTCCGTACGATACGCCAGGGGCTTTTCCATACACCATTATGACAATTACACGGTGGTGGACCTGACCGACCCCTGGGATACGGCGCGGCTGCTGCAACGTTACGTCCTGGTAGACCGTCGCAACCCCCTGCCGCCGATCCTTCCGACAGGGACAGTCGTAATGACGCCTCTGCGCAACATCGTGGTCTATACCTCAGTCCACGCCGCCATAATAGAAGAACTGGGCGAAGCCGGGCGGATAACAGGCGTGTGCGAGCCTCAGTATATCAACTCGCCGGCGGTAAGGGAACTGATACGCCGGGGCGAAGTGGCCGACCTTGGCATGTCTACCGCCCCGAACGTCGAGAAGATGGTTGATATGGGCGCCGAATGCATCATAGCCTCACCCTTTCAGAACTCCGGCTACGGGCAGGCCGAGAAGCTGGGTATTCCTATCATAGAAGCGGCCGACTACATGGAAGCTCTGCCGCTGGGTCGCGCCGAGTGGGTGTTGTTTTACGGACTGTTGCTGGGGCGGAGGGCCGAGGCCGAGGCTATCTTCAGGGCGACAGAAGAGCGTTACCTGGCCCTACGGGATATGGCCCTGGGAGTCGCCGGCCGGCCGGAGGTTTTCTCCGAGAAGCGTTACGGCTCGTTCTGGTACGTGCCGTCGGGCGACAGTTACATGGCGCGGCTTTTCCATGATGCCGGCGCCGATTATTCGTTTGCCCACATCCCCGGGCAGGGCAGTACGCCGCTCGTGTTTGAAACGGTTCTGGACCGGGCCGTTCATGCCGGCTTCTGGCTGATAAAGTATAATCAGGAAGGAGATATGAGCTACCGGGAGCTAAGGAGCGAATATGCCCCATACGAGAATTTCGACGCCTTCAGACAGCGTAACATATACGCCTGTAACACCAACGACACGCCTTATTACGAAGAGTTCCCCATGCACCCCGACTACCTGCTGGGAGACCTGATACATATATTCCACCCATCGCTGCTTCCCGGTTATACGCCGAGATACTACCGCCCCCTGTCCGACCGCTGACAGCGGGGCAGTGAGAGGTGTCAGAGAACTTCGACCACCTGCTCCATCTCCATTCCCCTCGAGCCTTTTATCAGTATGCAGAATCCTTTGAGAGGCGCAAGGCGGAGGGCCTCCGTGAGGGATTCGGCCGAGGGGTATACGGCGGCGTCACAGGCGCATTCTGCGGCGGCCCGGGTGAACTCCCCGCCGGCCAGGATGACGTGGTCGAACCCGCAGGCTTCTACCTCGCCTATTACCTCCTCGTGCAGCCGCAGGCTGTCGGATCCAAGCTCTTTCATGTCGCCCAGTATAACGGCCCTTGGTCCGTCGTGCCGCATAAGGGCAAAATTGGATATGGCAGCTTTCATGCTGTCCGGATTGGCGTTGTAGGCATCTATTATCAGACTGTTGGATGGCGTCTTTTTCAGTTGCGACCGGTTGTTCGACGGTTCATACGAAGCAATGGCGCGGCTGATACGTTCTGCCGGCACCTTAAAGTAACGCCCGGCGCAGACGGCCGCCATGACGTTGTCAAGGTTATAGGCTCCCACCAGACTAGTCTCCACCATGTGCACCTTGCCCTGCTGCTTCCAGTCGAACACAAGCAGGGGCGAGTTGCCGAACGCGTGCCCCGAAGCGAAAGCGTCGTCAGAGGTACCGTATGTAACCTGCTCTATCCCTTCGGCCATCGCCTGAAGCTCTTTGCTCTCTTTTTTGATGAAGACCACGCCGCCGGTGCGCCGGATATAGTCATAAAGCTCGGCCTTCGTACTTACAACGTTGTCAAACGAGCCGAACCCTTCCAGGTGCGCCCGTCCCACGTTGGTGACTATACCATAGTCAGGCTGCGCTATCTCAGCCAGTTCAGCTATATCGCCCTTACGGCTCGCCCCCATCTCTATCACCGCCATCTCATGTTCACGTGTGAGCCTGAGCAGCGTCAGAGGTACGCCAAGCTGGTTATTGAGGTTCCCCTGGGTATAAAGCAGGTTGAACTTTGCAGACAATACAGCCGCGAGCAGCTCCTTAGTCGTTGTCTTACCATTAGTGCCGGTAATCCCTATGACAGGTAACCCCAGCATCCTGCGGTGTTTCCGGGCCAGGTGTTGCAGGGTTTTCAGCACATCGTCCACCAGGACGGTACGCTCTCCGGTATAATATCCGGCATTATCTATAACGGCATAATCAGCCCCATGCGCCAGGGCCTGCCCGGCGAAACTATTACCGTCAAAGTTTTTCCCCTTTATGGCAAAGAACAGCGAACCCGAGCGGCACGTACGGCTATCGGTAGTAATCTGCGGATAGTGCAGAAACAAACTATACAACTCAGATATATCCATAATTATGCGCATATTATATTAAATTCCCGGCGGCAAATGTATACAAAAAACAGCGGCGCTCCCGTAGTCTTGTTATGAAATAGCTTTACAAAAAAGCCAATGGCCCTCACATTAGATTTTACTCCCTTTACTTTATAAACTCTTCATACGCACTGTGTGGATAGTTCCACACGCTACTGTATTAGATTCTCACAAGGTTCCTTGTTAACGATTCACAAGGTTCCCTGTTAACGATTCACAAGGTTCCTTGTTAACGCTTCACAAGGTACCCTGTTAGCTATTCACAAGGTTCCTTGTTAACGCTTCACAAGGTTCCTTGTTAGCGCTTCACAAGGTACCTTGTGGATTCCCAACAGGGATACTTGTGGATTCATCGTGACCTGGGTTCGATGCAGAAAAATCAACGGCTCCTCCACGTCGTCATTGCTACCTCCCTTACCGTTCCCCCTCGCCGTTATCAGCATTGACGACGAGGGGGAGGGATCAGGTAAGGTATTTCACTAATACTTAATAAGACGCTTCGTCAACATTTTAGAAGGCGCTTCATAAGGGCTTATGAGGCGCCTTCTAAAAACGCCGGGTAAAAACTGAAGTCCGGTATAATGAGGCGCACCTGTAAAACGCGCCCGTGGCGCCACTCGCGTGAGGGTTTCTATTATGTCGAACTCAGATTGATAATATCACAATTACTATGCTGAAAATTAAAGAACAAAATAACATAGATGGGTTTTACCGGTACGATTGTATCATGTAGCCACGTCCTTTTATGGTTTTTATAAGCTTTGGCAACCCCTCTTTGTCTATCTTATTTCTCAGGTACGAGATATAAACATCTACTATATTGGTATTCGTGTTGTAATTCAGTCCCCACACGGTATCCAGCAGATTGGTGCGCGAGAGCACCTTGTCTTTATTTTCCAGTAACAGCCTGAGAAGCTTAAATTCCTGCAACGTCAGTTTTATGTCATTACCGTGGCGTTCCACCTTATGCCTGTCCACGTGCATTTTCAGGTCGTTACATTCCAGCATCCCGGGCGAAGGACCGTAATCCATCCTGGCCCGGCGGCTCAGCGCATTTATATGCGCCAGTAATTCTCTGAAGAGGAAAGGTTTTGTAACGTAGTCGTCGGCGCCACAGTCGAGGGCTTTTATTTTGTCTTCCGGATCGTTAAGTGCGCTTATAACAATTATGGGGATGTTTATTTTTTTATACCGGGTGTATCGCAGAAGCTCTATGCCGTCTATTCCCGGCAGAATAATATCAAGAAGTATCATGTCCCATTCCCTGAAAGAGATAAGCGTGCGGGCTTCAATACCATTGTCGGCCAGAACGACGGAAAAGCCGCTTTCATCCAGGCCCTTCATGACAAAGTCGCTGATGCGGCTGTTGTCTTCTACTAAAAGTAATTTCATAGCGTTTAAGTTTTGAGTCAAAGATAGGCGTTTTCGGCTTATCAGCCCTTTGACCTTTTTTCTCTCCTGTATGCAAAATAAAATACCTGTGGTAAGACGGTGAAGGATAAAAGCATGCAGATAAGTATCCCGCCTGTTATCATGATGGCCAGTGGCTTCTGTATCTCCGAACCCATGCCGTGTGACAAGGCTGCGGGGAGCAATCCCACAGAACCCATAAGGGCGATCATAAGTACGGGACGGATGCGGCTGCGTACGGCTTCGCTGATTGCCAGCCGCAGATTTCTGCTGCGCTGCATCCGCTCTTTCATCAATACAATGAGCAGTATGCTGTTTATCGCAGTAATTCCAAACAAGATGATGAATCCTATGCCTGCCGATATGCCGAAAACCGTACCTGTGGCCCAGAGTGAAATAAATCCGCCGATAAAAGCGTATGGTATGGCGCTGGCTGCAATGAGGGCGTCTTTCACCGTCCGAAAGTTGAGGTAGAGCAAGAACAGGATGAGCAGCAGTACGATGGGGATGATTACGGCCAGACGGGCGGTTGCACGCTGCTGGCTTTCGAACTCGCCGGCCCAGATGATTTTGTTTTCGGCGCCGGGTTTTACTTTTTCGCTTACTCTGCGTTGCGCCTCTGATATTGTGGAACCGGGGTCCCGGTTGCGGATGCTGAATCCGACTCCTACATACCGGCTGCTGCCTTCACGGTAGATGAAGGCAGGCCCTGTTATGGATTTGATGTCTGCGATTTCTTTCAGCGGGACGTTTCTACGGTCTATGGTGGGGATGAGTATGTTACCGATATTGTCTTCATTGTCCCTGTATTCTTTCCGGAACCGGATACGGACGTCGAAGGTGCGTTCGTTTTCGTAAAACCTGGTGGCAGCCTTACCTCCTATCGCCATCTCGACCACGGCCTGCGCCTCTGCCATAGAGACGGCGTAACGCGCCATCTTAGACTCTTCGAACCTGATTTGCAGTTCCGGCAGCCCGATGCTGCGGAATACATTTATATCCTCCACTCCCTGTACGTTCTTTATGGCGGCGGCGGTCTGGTCTGCAAGGTTTTCCATCTGGCGAAGGTCGCTGCCGAATATCTTTACAACGAGCGAACTTTTCACTCCCGCCACGTACTCTTCCACATTGTCTTGTATAGGCTGGCTGAAAGCGAGGATGACGCCGGGGTAAATATTAATTGAGTTGTTTATCTGAGAGATCAGCTCATCTTTTTTAATCCTGCGTTTCCACTTTTTTTCAGGCTTCAGTTGTGCATGAAATTCGATATTAAAGAATCCCGTTGCATCAGACCCATCATTAGGCCGTCCGGTTTGCGAGAGGATAAATTGAATCTCGTCAAACCGGCGGAGTTTCTCTTTCATCTCCCCGGTTATCTTTACCGACTCGTCCAGATTGACGCTATTGGGCAGGGTTGCCCTTATATATATGGCCCCTTCATTCATGCCGGGAATAAATTCTGTGCCCCAGAATACGAATCTGACGATGCATGCCGACAGTAAAAGGCAAAAGGCGACTATAGTCCCCTTTCTGTATCGCGAACTGAAGTCATGTATCTTGTATAAGCCATGTATGAAAGTACGGCTTATAAAGTTTGTTTTTTCTCTGACAACCCTGGTCAACAGCACCTTGCACATAACAGGCACGTAAGTGAGGGAAAGGATAAGCGACCCCAGCAGTGCATATCCGAGAGTGAAAGCGAGCGGTGAAAACATTTTCCCTTCAACTTTCTCGAATGAGAATATCGGGATCAGTGCAACAAGAAGAATAATCTGAGCGAAAAATATATGGGAAGCTACGCTGCCGGCGCTCTTTTTTATAATGCCGCTCTTCAGGATTCTGTTGAAGCGGACGCCTAATTGAGCGGAGCGCTTTTCCATTGCCACAAATATTATTTCGACTATCACCAGGGTACCTTCCAGTAATAATCCGAAATCCAGCGCTCCCATAGAAATAAGGTTGGCAGGCAGTCGCTGTATCCGTAGCATGACAATGGCGAAAAGAAACGATAGCGGGATAACGGTTGCCACAATCAGCGTAGTACGCCAGTTGAAGAGGAAGATAAAAACGACTATTGAAACCAGCGCTATGCCTTCGAGGAGGTTTTTCATGACCGTGTGCACCGTGGAATCCACCAGGGTTGTGCGGTCGAGAAAAGGTTCTATTCTCACGCTTTCGGGTAATATCCTGCCGTTAAGCTCTTCTATCTTCGCTTTAAGGTTTTTTATAACCTCTCCCGGATTCTGTCCGCGCAGCATGATGACGATTCCCTGTACTACATCGTCGTTGTCGTCCAGTCCGACCTGTCCTAACCGGGGCTTGGACGATACGTTTACGCTCGCTACCTGTTTTACCCGTATCGGAGCGCCTCCGTTTACTTCTATCAGTATATTCTCTATGTCTTCAAGGCTTTCGAGCAGTCCGATACCCCTGACCACGTAGGCCTGACTGCCTTTCTGTATAATATCTCCCCCTACGTTGATATTGCTTTTGGATACGGCGTCGTAGACTTCCAGCGGCGACAAGTCATAATTACTCAGCTCGGCTGGGTTGACCCTGATTTCAAATATTTTTTCTTCGCCTCCAAAGCTCGCGACGTTTGCAACTCCCGGTACTGACAACAACTCCCGTTCTACAACCCATTCGTTGATAGCAGACACTTCCCTGATGGGCAGATCGCTTTTCAATACATAGCGATATATTTCACCTGTTGCCCCGTAGGGCGGTTCGATAGAAGACCGGGCGCCTTCGGGCAGTTCCAGTCCCTGCATCCTGTTAGACGAATATTGCTGGGCAAAGAAATCATTGACGCCATCTTCGAAAATTACAGTAACGACAGATAAGCCAAAGAGCGAAGTAGAACGTACGTCTGTTTTCCCCGGCACGGTATTCATTTCCTTCATTATGGGGAGGGTCACAAATTTTTCAACCTCTTCGGCGCTCCTCCCGTGCCATTGAGTGATAATCCTCACACGGGTGTTGGTTACATCCGGATAGGCTTCTATCGGTGTATGGATATAGCAGATAATACCGGCAATAAACAGCATCAAGGTGAGGAAAAGCACCAGTATATGATTGCGTAGGGAGAATGCTATTATATTTTCGACAAACTTGTGCATTACTTATTTCTCTTTTAGACCTGTATAGATGAGCAACTGGTTGCTCACAACAATGTCGTCGCCTGAAGATAAACCGGAGGCCATGTATGTCGTTTTATTATTATGCCCGCGAAGTGTGACTTTTCTGATCCGGAATTTATCTCCAGGCTCTTTTACAATGACAAAATACTGGTCGTCGTCAAAAATCAGGGCGTCGGACGGAATAGCGATGAATTGTTCGGAAGTCTTATTTTTCAGTTTTATAGCGACAGACATTCCGGGTTTAAGTCTCAAATCTTTATTGTCCATCACAATACGCGCTTTCAACACTTTTTCTTCGGGATCGAATATTTGCGACAGCGCAGCTACTTTCCCGTGGAAGATTTCTCCCGGATACGATAAAGTCGTTATTGTCACTTCCATTCCTTCTTTTATAAACTGCAAATTACCGGCATACACATTGGCGATTATCCATACGGTAGAAAGGTCGGCGACGGTGAATAATGCTTCCCCGTCCGTTGACACGGTACTTCCGGTAGAAATATTCTTCCGGATTATAAAGCCTGTCATCGGGGATTTAATGGTGAATTTCCCATCTCCTTTATCCGTACCGTGGACCTCTATGTCGGCCCGGATTTTACGGAATGCGGCTCCTGCCTGTTTTACTCTCGCCTGGGCTTCCAGCAGTTCCCGCTCCGACAGCATATTATCGTCATACAGAGACTGGGCAGTCTGAAGTTCACGCCGCGCAATCTTCAACTCCGATTCCGCCGATACGGCATCAGACTGTATCGAACTTAGCTCCGAACTCCTTATATCCATCAGGGCCTGTCCTTTTTGCACCTTATCGCCAGAGGAAAAATAAGTGCGGTCGGCTATTCCGTTTACCAGCGGTATATAGTTAATTACCTTATCCGGATCATACTCGACTTTACCTGTAAGGACCAGTTCCTCATTCTGACTGTCCGGACTGGCCTTTACTGTTTTTACATTATCGAGGAACGACTGATTCAGTTTTTCTTCATCGTTTTGCTTCCTGTTGTTATCATTATTTCCTGAGCATGATGTCAGGAAAGCAGCGCATACAACAGCCATTATTATCATTATATCATTCATTTTATTCCAGGTCTATTCCTACGGTATATTGTATTTCTTCAAATTGAATATCTACCTTCTTTCTGGCATTCAGCGCGATGTATTTATTAGTCTTGTAAGTATCCATGAAATCAATATATTCCAGCATACTTATATTTCTGTTTAACAGACTCTTTGTGTAAGCGTCAAGCATACTGTCAAGTTCGGGCAATACCAGACTATCTTCATTGACCTTTCGGTAAAAATTAAACGCATAAGAATAGTTGTTGCAGGCAGCAGCGACTTCGTTGCAGATTGTGTTTTGACGATGCTGCGCCAGGTATTGGCTTTGTTCGACATTAAATTTTGCCGCCTTTATATTGCCCTGATTACGATTAAAGAACGGAAGGTCGACGCTAATCCCGATCCCGACAAAGTCTTTCCATACGCCTCCGTACCTGTCGTATGCAGCGCTTATGGTTAAATCGGGTACTCTTAATGATTTTTCGTAATCTAAAGATTTCCGGTGCAATTCTGTCCGGAGATTATAAATTCTCATGTCCGGCCTTTGCTCCTCTGCTTTTGCGAACAAATCCGAAAGGATAAGCATATCAGGATTTTTGACTGCTTCCTGATTACGTGCGACATAGATATTGGCGGTAAAGGGTATGTTGAGTAATATTTTTAATGTTTTCAATTGCTCATTCAAATCAGATTGCAACTCGTTTATTTCATTCTCTAACTCAAGCAGAGACGACTGTAAACGAAGCAGTTCGCTTTTCGCAATATTACCTTGAAGAACCTGCCTCCTGTAAGCTTCTACCAACTGGTTTAATGATTTTTGCTGCTTATTTAAAACCTCGATGTATGATTGAGAACATTGTATTTCAAAGACAGCCCTTCTGAGTCCTGTTTTAAGCCCCCTGAGTATTTCTTCGAATTCCCGGATTGCAATTTCCTTAGAAACCTTCTCACGCCGTACCAGTTTCCCCCTCTTATTGGCTGTTTGAATCAACTGGCTGAGCTCAACACTAAATTCCGTATTCCTGGCAAATGAAGAAGTTGGTATATCCCTTAATTCGTCCCGTTGCTCTTTTGTGCTCCATAAGTTCATATTACTGATGGACAAACTGGGATTATTCCAGAGTTTAGCCTGCGAAACGGCAGCATCGGCAATACCTATATTATATTTTGCGGCAATCAGTTCCAGATTATTGGATAGGAATAACGATTCTATTTGTTTCAAACTCAGATTCACAAATTGCTTCTCCTGAGTAAGGCCGGTTAATACATTGAAAAAAAGCAGTATAACAAGTAAACGCCTATTCATTTATGCAGTCTGTTTTTTTGTTACTGCAAATTTATTTCTCTAAAATTAGAGAATTCTTTGTGTCGGATTAGAATAATATTAAAATGAGATTAGAAGACTGAAGCTAAGTTTAAAAATGCTAAGGCAGCAGGAGAAGGGAATAAGGTTTAAGCAGGCATTTGCTTCATATCAAAAAATAAAGAAGGAGCA
This sequence comes from Tannerellaceae bacterium, assembly GCA_031266215.1. Taxonomy (GTDB): domain Bacteria; phylum Bacteroidota; class Bacteroidia; order Bacteroidales; family Tannerellaceae; genus DFXE01. Next base: position 13,801 of record JAISBL010000111.1, read on the forward strand.
CACCTGTTATGGGGGTCTACTCCTTCTTTCAAATAAGCTGGCAGTTACCTACTCTCCCACTGATGCAGTACCATCGGCGCGGTTGGGCTTAACTTCTCTG
>JAISBL010000087.1 GCA_031266215.1 Tannerellaceae bacterium
CACTGCCCTCTATTAGCGCAGGGGATTTAATTGGCGTACTGGCTTCAGCCGTTACGACGCCTTACACTACCTCCTCACCGCTCACGGCTCCTTTTGTGATGTCTAACGCCCTGGCATCCGGTCAGCCATACGTAAAAGTAACGGATATCGGAACCCAGTCCAACGAAATCACCGTATCGCTCAAACGGCGTGTGGCAAGGTTTGACGTTATTGCAGATGGCATCGATATTACTAATGTGAGTATCTCCAATGCCGCTCCTACGGGTAAGGTGCTGGATCATGCGGACAACGTGCTTGCTCCCGGCGTAGGCGGACTTACTTACACGATCCAGGGATCAGCTTTGGCTAACACCGGTACGAGCTTCTACCTCTATCCCACCACACTTGGTGCAGGCAGCACGGGTACGGTTATTACCGTCACGGCCAATAACAATACGTACTCCATCCCCCTTGCCGCCAGTCAGCCGATAGATGCCAACAAGCTGTACCGGATAATGGTCACCCAGAGTGCAACAGGCTCCGACCTGACCTTTAAGCTTGTGGTTGCCGACTGGACCGATGCCGATAACCTGCCCACCTTCGAAGAGGGAAGCGTCGTGGCCGGGTTTAATCCTGTTGTTTCCTCCAGCCAGGGCGTCAGCATCAACAATTACAGCGTGGATTATTCAGACGCTACCGCTGCTGCATCTGTACAGTTGTATTATGCGAGCACATCAAATGTCAAACCTCAGGCCGAGGTTGTTGCCCTTCACGGCACGCACGCTGAAGCTATCAGCGTCGGCATAAGCAATCCGGTTGCGGTGACTTACACTTCCGGCTACATGAGCACTGTCACTATCACTATGCCCAAAACGACCGTACCCGTTGACCTCGAAGTCAGGCTCACCGGCAACGGCGGCGATGCGCAGACCGTAAAGGTTATAAGCGTGCCTGATTATACCGACCCAAGATATGAAATAGAAGCGGGGATCAAACCGGTTCTAAAAAACGGCATCTACTGGGCGCCGATTAATGTAGGGGCTACTAAGCAGATACCACTTCCATATCAGACGGCTTTAACTGTTCCAAATACCGCCTATACCGGCTTTGTATTCCAGTGGGGTCGTAATGTTGGTTTTGATTTAGAGACCCTCTCAACATGGCAAAAGCAGGTTGGACCTGTCACATTGCAACAGGCTGAAGCGGGAGGAGAGTATGCTGACAAGTATATTACAGTGACAAATACGGCTAACAACAACGCTAATTACAACTGGATAGTTCCGGATGCCACACTCTGGTCAGGTGAGAGGGTGCAGGGGCCCTGTCCTGACGGCTGGATGCTTCCCGCACTTGATCTATATGTTCCGCTGATACAGGAATATGATAGAACCGCGTCCATTATCCCCAGCGCCAACACGACGCAGGGTGTTCTAAAACTCATGAGGCTCCCCAATGACGGAGGCACGGATTATATTTATTTTCCGGCAGTAGGATATATCAATCTGAGTGGATCTGGTATTACGCCGGCGCTTAATCAAAATGGCACTTATTCCTCTTACTGGACAAGTACGGCAGGCACAACCAATATGTCACCGTTCGGTTTGATAAAGTGCGACAATACTGCCAATACAACCAGGCCGACCGGTGAGATAGTACCACAGTACTGGGGTTTACCTGTACGTTGCATACAAAAATAATAAAAGACCAATTTGGAGTAATATCCAGGGCCTTACTTAGCATGTAAGAATCTGCGTTTTTCTGTGCGGGCGTCTTTTCCACCGGGTGAATCCGGGGAAAGACGCCCGCTGCTCTTTGCTACCATTGCCTCTTGTCGTGCAGTCTTAAAGACTTAAAGACTTAGGGCCTTACCGTTATGGCGACGTCGTAATGCCCGGTGAATGGCCTTTCGGGCATGGTGGCGTCGCATGAAATGCCCCGGCAAAACCCCTGTACGTCTGACTTTCTTACATCTGACTCATGAAACACTCTTAATATTTTTCTGCTTTAAAATTTAAACAGACCCTAAGTAAAAAAAATATGGTTTATAGTTTCTGTTTAAAAAAAAATGTACATATTTGGAGAGAGAATGTAAAAGTATGTGGATTAAATGATTTCAGTGTTTTATATTATATTATTGTTATGGAAGGATCGACAAAAAAACTACAAAACGGTGGGGATGGTGATAAAGAGATTTTGTATTCTAAAGCCATAAAAGCAGGGAAGCGGATTTACTATCTGGATGTGAAAAAAAATCTGAAAAATGACCTGTTCCTGGCAATTACGGAAAGTAAGAGAGTCCAAACCAAAGAGAACGCGCAGTCAACATTCGAGAAACACAAAATTTTCCTCTACAAGGAAGATTTTGACAAGTTTACCGACGGCCTGAACGACGTTATTGGTTACATTAAAAAAAATAATGGGACAATTGACCCGGAACAACAGGACTTTACGCCACCCGACCCGCTGGCGGATGAAGGCGGTATTGAGGAAATAAAGCTGAGTATAGATTTCTGAACGGTGGTGAGATAAATAGTCACAGCCGGGAATTAAATACTGTTGCCTTATCTCAGATGGGAGAAGAGGCGGCGGTTAATAATATTTCGATATTAGTTGCCGACGCGTATTTTTCGAGCAGACAGGAAGCTAAAGCGCTGGTTTCCTGCAAGCCGTCAGCTCCCGAAAAGCCGTTGATTATGAGTAACAGGCCGGAAGTAGAAAGCGTTATTTTGGTTCGCTCTTCGTCGCTGGTCGGGGTACCTATTCCTCCCAGGCTGTCTCTGTAAACGGGTAATCCGCTGATGTTTAATTCACCTTTTCCGATGCCGTGGTAAGATTCTCCTTCCTGTCCTACTCCCAGCGTGATGCGTTTTCCCCTGATTTTGTCCATATCGAAAGCCCCTATGGAGTAACCGCTTTCCAGTGAGACAAAGTTGACTATATCGACTAAAGTATCAATACGATATAAAGACAGGCCGCGGATAATACGGCGTCGCAGGGCCTCGGCAGAAGGACGATAGCGGTTAGGGTCCTTCCCCAGTTTCCGGTAGGCCTGCCGGGTAGCTTTTATCGGTAACCACTTGTTTATCTCATCAATAGATAATGTATCGCACAGGAGTCGCTCCTGCCGCAGGATTTCTTCCCACAGGAGCGGATCCGACGGTGTATTTTTTACTTCGCAACTTATCGCCGCTATGCACAGGTCAGGACAGGCGCCCGCTATCTCGCCGGATATGGCGATATGTATCATTTTCGCAGGGTTTTAATCTTCATCATCCCAATAGTATTCGTCGGCGGAATCTTCAGGATCGTCATCAACAGGAATGTCAAAGTCGTCATCGTCATCTATGGGCAGCGCACTTATATCCAGATTTTTATGAACGATGCGTTCCGGTTCCTGGAATGTTTCCCTGTTCAGTTCTTTCCACAGGATGTCTTTCAGTTCCGTAATTCCCTGCCCGGTAATGGACGAGATGAAAACTGTCGGGACATCTTCAGGCAAGTCTGCCGACAGGGCTTCAGTAAGTTCATCGTCGAGCATATCGCTTTTGGTGATTGCCAGCACCCGGCATTTGCTCAGCAGCTCAGGGTTGTATTGCACCAGTTCGTTATGCAGCACGTTGTATTCTTCCCTTATGCCGGCGGTATCGGCAGGGATCATGAAGAGGAGGAGTGAATTGCGCTCGATATGTCGCAGGAAACGCAGTCCGAGGCCTTTTCCCTCACTTGCTCCTTCAATAATTCCCGGGATGTCGGCCATGACGAAAGAGCGGTTATCCCGGTAGCTCACAATGCCCAGGTTCGGTTCCAGGGTGGTAAAGGGGTAGTTTGCTATCTTGGGTTTGGCGGCGGATACGACGGATAGCAGCGTCGACTTACCTGCATTGGGGAAGCCCACCAGTCCGACATCCGCCAGGAGTTTGATTTGCAGTATGATTTTGCGTTCGGTAGCCGGCTCGCCCGGCTGTGCATACCGGGGGGCCTGGTTGGTAGACGTTTTGAAATTCCAGTTTCCCAATCCGCCCCGCCCTCCCGGCAGCAGGAGTATTTCCTGTCCGTCGCCGGTGACGTCGCAAAGGTATTCGCCTGTCTCTGCGTCGTATACGACGGTTCCGCACGGCACTTCTATGAAACGGTCTTCGCCGTCTTTCCCGGAGCTTCTTTTTGCGCTTCCACCTCCTCCGGCAGTTGCTATGATATGGCGTTCATATTTTAAGTGGAGCAATGTCCAGTAGTTACGGTCTCCGCGGAGGTAAATGCTTCCGCCTTTGCCGCCGTTTCCTCCGTCAGGGCCTCCTTTGGGGATATATTTTTCTCTGCGGAAATGGCTTGAGCCTCTTCCTCCTTTGCCCGAACGGCAGTAAATCTTTACATAATCTACGAAATTTGACACGCGGACAGTACTTTTTTTATTTGTTCAAAAATCTCTTCCACCGTACCAACTCCCCTGATGGCATGGTACTTGTTTTCTTTTTTATAATACTCGGCCAACGGCGCTGTCTGCAAATAATAGACGTCCAGCCTTGATTTGATTGTTTCGGGCCGGTCGTCGGAGCGTCCCAGCCTTTTGCCCCGTTCCAGAAGGCGGGTTATCAGTTCGTCTCCTTCCACTTTCAGGTCTATTATGGCTGTGAGGCCGATATTACGTCCGTCCAATATTTCTTCCAGCATTTCAGCCTGGTGAATGGTACGCGGGAAGCCATCGAAGATGAAGCCTTTAGAGTCTTTTTTGCTGTCCACGACGTTGATCAGCATGTCGATAATCAAATCGTCGGGCACTAAATGTCCTCTGTCGATATATTCGGCGGCAATCTTTCCCAGTCCGGTATTATTTTTTATCTCGGCGCGCAGTACTTCTCCGGTGGAGATATGATCCAATCCAAAATTCCTGATAATTAATTCACTCTGTGTTCCTTTACCTGAGCCCGGAGCGCCAAAAACAACTACGTTCAGCATAATCTTTAGTATTTTGTCATGTTAATTTAATCCGTAACGATCTTGTAGATGTCGTTGTAGGCGCGTCCCTGTTCATCGTAGTCCAATCCGTAACCGACAATAAACTTATTAGGTATCTCTATTCCCACGTAGTCGGGCTTCAGGTCATACTCCAGGGCGTCGGGCTTGAATAGCATGGTTGCAAGTTTTACGTCTTCTGCGCCTTCTTTTTTCAGTTTATTCATCACGTAATGCATGGTGAAGCCTGTATCGATAATGTCTTCCAGCAAAATCAGCGAACGTCCCTTCACCGGTTGCCTGACAGGCATTATTTCATTCATAATACCCGTAGTGCCGGCGCCGCTATACGACGAGTAGCGGGCAAAAGTGAGTTCGTACGGGCCATTGAGCCGGCGCATCAAATCTGCGATAAACATAAACGATCCGTTAAGTATACCCACAAAAAGAGGATTGGTTCCTTCTATGTCTTTTCTTATCTGTTCCGCTATCCGGGTAACGGAGGCCTGAATATCTTTTTCGGGAATAAACAACTCAAATTCTTTATCTTTTAGCCGAATTTTATCCATAAAGTGTCTTACGAATTATGAGTTGACAAAGTTATAACTTTAACGGAATACTACAAATCCACGCCCCATGTGTAATCCCGTCAGCCATCTATTGTGAAGATATGTCTGCCGGATGGCAAATACGTGAATAATTTTACGGGATACAGTCGTAATAGTCGGCTTCAGGTGAAATGCGCTTACCTCTCGATGAAAAAGTGCCTCCTTTTCGACGAAACGGATTTCCTTTTCGATGAAACGGACTTCCTTTTCGACGAAACGGACTTCCTTTTTGCCGAAACGGATTTCCTTTTCGACGAAACGAACTTCCTTTTTACCGAAACGGACTTCCTTTTTGCCGAAACGGATTTCCTTTTCGATGAAACGAACTTCCTTTTTGCCGAAACGGATTTCCTTTTCGATGAGAAGTACTTCCTTTTCGACGAAACGAACTTCCTTTTTGCCGAAACGGACTTCCTTTTCGCTCAAAAGAGTGTACTTCCCGCCCGAAAGAGAGTACTGAAGTGGGAAGCCGGGACTGATCACTATGGAAATTATTCTTACTTTTGGATACTTTTAAATAAGGAACAGAATGATAGATCAGGCTACGATAGACAGGATAAGAGACGCGGCTAACATTGTGGATGTGGTGTCTGATTTTGTTACCTTAAGGAGGCGCGGTATTAATTACGTAGGACTGTGCCCTTTTCATTCCGACAAATCACCTTCGTTCTATGTCTCTCCGGCAAAAAATATATGTAAGTGTTTTGCATGCGGCAGCGGCGGCTCGCCGGTCAACTTTATCATGCAGCATGAGCAGCTTGACTTTTTCGACTCCCTGCGTTATCTTGCAAAGAAGTACAATATCGAAATAAAGGAAAGAGAACTGACGGATGAAGAAAAGGCCATCCGCAGCGACCGGGAGAGCATGCTTATAGTCAACAACTGGGCGCAAACTTATTTCTCCACACAGCTTTGGGAAAATCAGGAAGGCGCAGGCGTCGGGCTCCGGTATTTCAGGGAAAGAGGATTCCGCGATGATACTATCCGTAAATTCCAGCTCGGTTACTGCCTCGATGAGCGCGACGCCCTGTACCGGGAGGCCACAGGAAGCGGGTATAAAAAAACGTTCTTAGAAAAGACAGGCCTGATCGTTTCATACGATAACGGGAACGTAAGCGACCGCTTCCGCGGACGTGTCATGTTCCCCGTCCATACCCTGAGCGGCAAGGTGGTAGCCTTTGGCGGTCGCGTACTTAAAAAAGACGACAAGACAGCCAAATACGTCAATTCGCCGGAGAGCGAAGTTTACCATAAAAGCAATGAACTGTATGGTATATTCTTTGCGAAACAGCAGATTGTGAAGGAAGACCGGTGTTTTCTGGTGGAAGGATACACAGATGTCATCTCGATGCACCAGGCCGGGATAGAGAATGTGGTGGCTTCGTCAGGTACGGCGCTTACAATGCCTCAGATACGCCTGATACACCGTTTTACGGAAAATATAACAGTCCTTTATGACGGCGATGCGGCCGGTATCAAAGCCGCCCTCCGGGGGATAGACCTGCTGCTGGAAGAGGGTATGAACGTAAAGGTGGTTCTTCTGCCTGACGGGGAAGACCCCGACTCGTTCGCAAGGGCGCATAATGCGACACAGTTCGCAGACTTTATCGGACGGAATGAGACGGATTTTATTCGTTTTAAAACCAGACTGCTACTAAGCGAAGCCGGCGGAGACCCGATAAAACGCGCAGCCCTGATTAAAGATATTATCCGGACGATAGCCATTATTCCCGATAATATATCGCGCACCCTTTATATACGCGAGTGCAGCTCGATGATGGAGATCGACGAAAAAGTGTTGCTTAATGAGGTCAACGCGCTTCGTTTAAGCAAAGCTGAAAAGGCCCGTCCGGCCCACACTTCGCCTGTTTCTCCCGGAAATAACCTGACGGATAATACTGCCGTTGTACGGGATGATGAAGCCTTTCAGCCTGCCGGGGAGAAAGAACTTATCATACATTCGCCGTTTGAGGAGGAAGAGCTGGCCCTGCTTCGCTACGTTGCACGTTATGGCGAACGGATTTTGTTTACTTATACCGACGAGCAGACGGGCGAACAGGTACAGGTCTATGTGGCCGAATATATCCGCTCCGAACTGGAGCAGGATGATATGCCCCTGCGTAACCCGCTCTACAAGTACGTACTCGACGAAGCCGCCGGTCATTGCGGAGAAGAAGGTTTTGTGGCCTCGAAGTATTTCCTTTATCATCCGCAGGCAAACGTCAGCAGACTGGCGACAGACCTGATAAGCGATAAATACCAGCTCAGCAAATACCACACAAAATACCACGAGATCAAACAGGAAGAAGATATGTTGATGCAGTTTGCAGCCAGAGACCTGCTGGGATTTAAAGACGCCTGCATCCGGTGGCAGATCAGTGAGATAGGCGAACGTATAAAAGATATTCAGCAAACAGGAGATATGGAGCAGGTAATGCATTTAATGAAGGAACAGGAGGAACTTAACGAAATAAAGAAGAACCTGAACAGAATGATAGGTGAAAGAATCGTATTGAGAATGTAATAAATTAATTGACTGTATGGATTTTTTAGAAACTGAAAATGTAGTAAAGCAATTTTCCGGGCATCGGGCGCTTAACAATGTGAGCATCCACGTGCCCGAGGGGAAAATATTCGGACTGCTGGGCCCGAATGGTGCAGGAAAAACCACGCTGATACGTATTATCAACCGCATTATGGCCCCGGACAGCGGGGTGGTGCGTTTTGGCGGGCGCGACTCATGTCCCGGCGATATCTATCGTATCGGTTACATGCCCGAAGAACGCGGCCTGTACAAGAAAATGAAAGTAGGAGAACAGGCGCTTTATCTGGCCCGGCTGAAAGGACTGTCGTACACAGAGGCTAAAAAGCGCCTTACATCATGGTTCGAAAAATTTGAGATCATGTCGTGGTGGAACCGTAAGCTCGAAGAGCTGTCTAAAGGTATGCAGCAAAAGGTGCAGTTCATCATCACGGTAGTTCACAACCCGGAACTGCTGATCTTTGACGAACCTTTCAGTGGCTTCGACCCCATCAACGCCGATCTGTTGAAACACGAAATAATGGAACTGAAAGAAACAGGTAAGACCATTATCTTTTCAACACACAATATGGCATCGGTAGAAGAAATATGCGACGAAATAGCCCTTATCAACAAATCCGAACTGGTCCTTTCGGGCGAAGTGAGGGAGATACGCGAGCGGTTTAAGACCAACACTTTCCGCCTCTCTGTTTCTTCCCGTGGCGAAGGCGCTGATATTGTGCCGGATCGCTTTTCGGTATTGAGCGAAAACAGCCGCCAGGGAGTCACCGAACTCCATATCCGCAGGGAAAAAGGAATAAGCAACTCAGCGTTGCTGGCCGAACTGGCGAAGTCTTACGAAATTCTTTCCTTCGTGGAAGAACTCCCGTCCATGAATGAAGTATTTATTAACACCGTATCCGGTACAAATCCCTCACAAGTATGAATAAGATAGGAATTATAATCAAAAGAGAATATCTGAGGCGGGTAAGCAAAAAATCGTTCCTTATCCTGACACTGCTGATGCCGTTCCTGGTTGCAGCCCTGATCTTCGTACCCTTCTGGCTGTCCAGGATCAAAAGCGGCGAGGTTCGCAATATCGTTGTGATTGATACGACTGAGAGATACGCCCCGCTGTTTCAGGACACCGAGAGCTACCGGTTTATCGGAAGCGACAAGTCGCTCGAAGAGTATCGCAACAGCTCCGACAAAGAGGCTTTTGCAATACTGAGCATCACCGGCGATCTGCTCGAAAACCAGAACGCCGCCGTCATGTATTCGGGCAAACAGATACCGGGCGACCTCAGCCGGCTGGTTAACCAAACCCTGAGGCAACAGTTGGAAAGCGAAAAACTTGCAACCTTCAACATCCCCAACCTGAAGGAAATCATTGCCGACAGCAAAGTAAACTTCAGCATCCAGACCATAAAATGGAGCGAAGACGGCAGCGAGAATGCCTCTTCGTCCGCGATAGCGTCTATCATCGGGATGTCGTCCACTCTCATCATCTACATGTTTATAATAATGTATGGAAGTATGGTGATGCAGGGGGTGCTGGAAGAAAAAACCAACAGGATAGTAGAGCTGATGGTATCCTCCGTCCGTCCGTTCGACCTTATGATGGGTAAAATAGTGGCCCTGGGGTTCGTCGGACTGACACAACTCTTCCTGTGGGGCATAATGATTACCTGCCTCCTGTTTGCAGGGATGTTCTTTATGAGCGGAGGCGTCGATCCTTCGATCATACAGCAGGGGATGGCCATGCCTGCTGCTGTTCCCGCAGAGATGGAGGGTATAAGCCAGATATACCAGGTGCTCGACACGATAAACTTCGCCGAGCTGGGCGTTTTCTTCGTCATTTATTTCATAGGGGGCTACCTGCTGTATGCTTCCGTCTTTGCCGCCATAGGTTCAAGCGTCAGCCAGCAGGAAGACACGCAGCAGTTTATGACGCCGATCATACTGTTTATCGTCTTTGCCCTGTACGCCGGTATATACAGTCTGGAGAATCCCGACGGCCCGCTGGCGTTCTGGTGCTCGCTGATTCCTTTCACCTCCCCGATCGTGATGATGGTGCGCCTTCCTTTTGAAGTTGCATTATGGGAGAAACTGCTCTCCATCGTATTGCTGTACGTTACGGCTTTCGGCATCACATGGGTCTCGGCCAAGATATACCGCGTCGGCATACTTATGTATGGTAAAAAACCGGACATGAAGGAGCTTATCAAGTGGGTGAAATATAAATAAACCACCTCCCGTTTGGAAACATATCAGCTTGTAACTGTCCTGGGGCCTACGGCATCGGGGAAAACGGCCTTCGCCGCAGCCCTGGCCGGGCTATTGGATGCGGAGATAATCAGCGGCGACTCGCGACAGGTATACCGCTTCATGGACATAGGAACAGGAAAAGACATGGCCGATTATGTGCTGAACGGAAAAACAATACCCTGTCATCTGATCGATATATGCCCGCCGGGATATAAGTACAGCGTCTTTGAATACCAGCGTGACTTTTTCAAAGCATATGAATCGATACATGCAAGGGGTAAACTGCCGGTACTATGCGGAGGGACGGGGATGTATATTGAAGCTGTCCTGAGAGGATATAAATTACCCGACGTCCCTCCCAACCCTGCATTGCGCCGTTCGCTGCAGGGACGGTCGCCCGGCGAACTTGAAACGATACTGGCAGGTTACAGGGCCCTGCACAACAAGACAGACACAGACACGGCCCAACGCGCCGTCCGCGCCATCGAGATAGAAGAGTATTACAGGAAAGAAGTTCCGGCGGCCAGCGAATTTCCCCCGGTCCGAAGCCTTAACATCGGCATAGACATCGACCGTGAGTCACGCCGGCGCAAAATAACCGAACGCCTGCACGCACGTCTGGCCGAAGGCATGATAGATGAGGTCCGCCGCCTCCTTGACGCCGGGATAGCGCCGGAGGATCTGATTTATTACGGACTGGAGTATAAATACCTCACCTTGTACCTGACAGGTCGGCTCACATACGAAGTAATGGTATCACAGTTAGAGATAGCCATCCATCAGTTCGCCAAGCGGCAGATGACCTGGTTCAGGGGCATGGAACGGCGCGGCCTCACCATACACTGGATAAACGCTTCGCTCCCGGCAGACGAAAAAACCGCAATCGTACAATCCCTCCTTAAGACCTGCAACTCATGACATACCCTGTTAACCTGGGTTTTTCTATGTTAAGAAAATAGGTCTGATAAGTCTAAAAGACTAAAAGTCTGATAAGCCCAATAAATACATGAGGGAGCGCCGGAGTTTTCATCATCTATGCACAGTACTGTTCCCGATAAGCCTTAGTTACATAAGAGAAACACTCACGCGAGCAGCGCCACGGGCGCGTTCTACAGTAGCGCCTCCTTATCCGCCGGGCTCAGCTTTTTACCCGGCATTTTTAGAAGGACCTTCTTAAGGCCCTATGAAGCTCCTTCTTAAGCCCCTATGAAGGACCTTCATAAGCGGCTATGAAACATCTTCATAAGGGCTATGAAGCACCTTCAAAAACGCTTATCAATCGCCTTATTAGACGTTAATGAAGTATCTTCTTAAGTATTAGTGAAATACCCTGCCTGATCCCTCCCCCTGGTCGTCACTGCTGATGACGATGAGGGGGAGCGGTTGATTTTCTTACATCGAACTCGGGTTGTAAAAACACCCTCGCCTGGTAGCATACACATTGCCCGGCATCAGACAGACGCTCTGTCGCGATGCCGGGCAATCATCTATGTGCCGGACCGGTATCAATGTAGCTTCCGGTGTGTGCCGGCGCTGCAGGCTTTACCGGTATGGCGGCGTTACGCCTGCGCCGGTCACTGCCATTAGCGTCCCGCCCTCCTTTCGCCGGGTTTTCTTACATCAACCCGTGTTAGCTGTGTTCCTGCTCCAGTTGCAGTGTTTTGGTCGGCTCGTCGCATACTTCGGTCGGGCCGAAATACTGTATTGGGCCGGGATATACGTAGGCGGTCGTCAACGCCCATTCGTCGCGCCGGGCGGCAAAGGCTTTGAAGGGAGCGCCGTCGAGTTTAACAAGCGCTTTCTGTATCACCGGTTTCACCTCACCGTGACGTCTCTCCATATTCATCATCATGGTAACCGGGATACCGCCGGCAATCCATTTGTCCGCAGGGGCGGTGGTGTTGCGTATAGATGACATATATCCGGTTTTACCCGAAGCAATCAGGCATGAAGCCGTGTAGCCCAGCGAGTAGCAATAATCGGCGTCATAATTGGACGGAGCGGCGCAGCGGCCTTCATATCCGAAGAAATGATGAAGGGCTGAGAATTTACCGCTGTACTTCCCGGCCTTTTTCCATTCCGAGAGCTTTTTACCCACCATTTCGGAAAGCAGCTTTTCCGTCTCTATCAGCGATACCTGCACGTTGCCGTGAGGGTCGCGGTCGAGGGTCAACTGGCGGGCGACACCTTCTGGCAGACTGGCGTAAAGCTCAGAGTTCTCTTTCGTAAGTTTACTGATGATGTAGGTGCGCTGCTCGCTCTTTTTTATCATTTTGAACTCCGCATCATGCTTTGCCAGATAATCATTGAGTTCGGCTATCAGGCGTTTCATGGCCGGCACGAACTCTATCAGGCCTTCGGGGATCAGCGCCGTACCGAAGTTATCACCCGCTTCGGCCCTTTTGGCTACGATAGAAGCTATGTAAGTCACTATATCATCAAGCGACATATTCCTGTCTTCCACCTCTTCCGATATTATACATATATTAGGTTGTGTCTGAAGGGCGCACTCCAGCGCTATATGCGAAGCCGAACGCCCCATCAGCTTGATGAAGTGCCAGTATTTCTGCGCAGAGTTACAGTCCCTCTCTATGTTGCCGATCACTTCAGAGTATACTTTGCAGGCGGTATCAAAGCCGAAGGACGTTTCTATCTGCCGGTTCTTCAGGTCGCCGTCGATAGTCTTCGGGCATCCTATAACCTGCACGCCCGCCCCGGTAGATTTGTAATATTCAGCCAGTACGCAGGCATTAGTGTTTGAGTCGTCGCCGCCGATGATCACAAGGGCCGAGATGCCCAGTTCCTTCAGTATTTCAAGTCCTTTGTCAAACTGTTCCTCTGTTTCCAGCTTTGTACGTCCGGAGCCTATCATGTCAAAACCGCCGGTATTACGGTATGAGTCAATTATACCGGCAGTCAGTTCCATGTATTTATGTTCTATAAGTCCCCCGGGGCCAAGGATAAAACCATACAGGCGCGAATCTTTATTGATGGCTTTGAGGCCGTCGAAAAGCCCGGCGATCACGTTATGTCCGCCCGGCGCCTGTCCGCCCGACAGGATCACCCCTGCGTTAACTGCCGGGAGGGCCTTTTTGTCATTGCTTTTTTCAAACGTAATAATCGGCATCCCGTATGTATTGGGAAACAATCGCTTGATGTCTTCCTGGTCGGCTGCCGACTGGGTGTATTCTCCTTCGGTAGCTTTCACCGCTCCACGCAGTGCGGCAGGCACTTTCGGCACATAGGTCGCCCTTGCAGTTTGTAATGCACTTTTTGTCATTTTCATTTATCTTAAATTAATATGATTGTATATGTTTCCGTATCACAGAAAAAACAACTCCCGTCAGTTAGGACGGGAGCAAATTCTCTCAAATCAGATAAGTAGCGACCAGATAATTTCCTTATACCTGTCAGCCCCCTCTCTTATGCTGGCCGGGGCTGTGGGCAGGGAAGCTCCGTAAACGGCGAAAGGCGTCTGCCACACCATACCCGAATGGTGAGCAAGCGCCTGGTATGGACGCAGAAGCTCGTCAATAGTAAAGAGGTTCCTTCCCCCTGAGCGGTAGGCTTCGTATTCAGAGCCGGTGGTAGTAGCCACAAATAACTTTTTACCTTTTACCGAGTCAGCCAGTCCGCCGAATATTTCATCACACCATTTCTTCAGCAGCGAGGGTGCGCTCAGCCAGTGAAAAGGGAACTGGAAAACCAGGGCGGACGCTTCCGCCACAGGCAACCGGTAGGTTTCGGGCGTAAACTCTGCCGCATACATGTCTATTACCGTAACGCCCGGCAGGTCTTTTACGGCCTCTGCCAGCGCCTTGTTGGCTACCGACTGCCCGTAGGCAGGATGCGCCAGCAGTATGACTACCCTGTTCCGGGCGGTATGGTTTACGGCGCCGCCGTCACCGTCCGGGTTTTCGCCGGGATAATCGATTGTGGTCGCTCCCAGAGCATCCAAACTGAGCGCAGCCGTACCTGTACCGACTACGCCTAAGAAATTACGTCTGTTGATTTTCATAACGTTTATATTATTTATTATTGGAGTTATGTGTTGGACAGCAATCTTTTCAGTACCACCTGGGCTGATATTTCACGGTTAGCCGCTTCGGCCAACACTATGCTTTGAGGGCTTTCTATCACCTGGTCAGTAACAATCATATTGCGCCTGACCGGCAGGCAGTGCATGAAGTAAGCCTGACTGGTAAGCGACATGACATGCTCGTCTACCGTCCATCTGCGATCTGAACTTATCACCTTGCCGTAGTTCGGATCGGTGTATGCCGCCCAGTTTTTGGCATACACAAAGTCGGCTCCCCTGAAAGCCTTCTCACGGTCATATTCTATGACGGCATTACCTGTGAAAGCCGCGTCCAGTTCATATCCTTCGGGATGTGTGATGACAAGTTCGTACCCGGCAGCGTTTATCCATTCTGCAAAGCTGTTTGGCACGGCCTGTGGGAGGGCTTTGGGATGCGGGGCCCAGGTCATCACCACTTTGGGGCGCTCTGTCTTTTTGTATTCCTCTATTGTTATAAGGTCGGCAAAACTCTGCAAAGGATGGCGCGTTGCGGCTTCCATGCTGAAGACCGGTCGTCCTGAGTATTGTATGAACTGGTTAAGCACAGTCTCGCCATAATCTTCTTCCTTACTCTCGAAGCGGGCGAATGAGCGTACTCCTATAATGTCGCAATAACACCCCATCACAGGGATAGCTTCCAGAAGATGCTCGCTTTTATCGCCGTCCATCACCACGCCGCGCTGTGTTTCCAGCTTCCAGGCGCCCTGGTTAACGTCAAGCACAATAGTATTCATTCCAAGGTTCATGGCCGCTTTCTGCGTACTCAGCCGTGTACGGAGGCTGGAGTTAAAGAAAACCATCAGCAGTGTCTTGTTACTCCCCGAACTTGTAAACCCGAAACGGTTTTTCTTTATCTCCGAAGCCTCCTGCAAAGCGCTTTGAAGGTCTTCAATATCATGAACGGATGTGAAGTTTCTCATATCTTGCTTTTTTAAATTAACAGGCTGGCAAAAGTAAACCATTTGCTCGTTTTATGCAAGCCGGCTGCCTCACACGGAGGCTGACGCATCTAAATAAATGAAAAATATATTTAGAGCCTGTTTAAATTTTAAGGCATGAAAATATTAAGAACGTTTCATGAGCCAGATGTAAGAAAGTCCGTCGACACAGGCCGTTTCATTTGGTCATTATATGCGATGCCACGATGGAGTAAAGGTCACTCACTGGGCATTACGACGCCACCATGTCTGTGGCTAACCGGCAAGCCGGAGGCGCAGCCTTGGGAATTACTCACATTAAAGCCCTAAGGTCTTAAAGACTTAAAGTCTTTAAGACTGCACGACAATATGCAATGGCGGCAAAAAACAGCGGGCGTCTTTCCTCGGATTCACCCCGTGGAAAAGATGCACGCCATGAAATGCGCAGATATTCACATGCTAAGGCTTTGGGTATTACTTCAATTATTTATTGATCTTATATATAAGCTTATAGAAAACACTTAAAGTGGTGATGTTTTGTGGTTATTTGGAAGATAGAATACTACTCATGAACTATTTCCTCTTTTTCTTCATGATTTCATCAAATAATTCTCCTGTTTTGATTTTTTTCATTTTTCCTATTAAATCATATTTCTGTTGGGAATCTGGACTCTTTTTTAATAATTCTACTATTTTATCAATCTGCTCATAAGTAGATGCCATTTTGTTTTCGTGTATAATCTGACTGTTTAATCCAACTACACGCAAGCACATGGTAAGAAACTCTAGTAGTTCTGGCAAAAAATTAAATACCAACAAAGACTTTCTTAATTCTTCGAACGGATTCATGTTATGCAACATGGAATATGTTTCCGAAATACCTTTGTCTAAATGAACTGATAGTTGTCGTTGATCACTATAGGATATTATATTTGGCTTCAAATTTTGGAGTTCGATGTTTAGCGAATTAAATTTTTCTAATACAAAACGATCCTCTGTCTTTGACATGAGTGGACATATATACATATTCCAAAATGAATCTTCGGAATTTTTGCTAAGTAGATAAAGCTTGTTGAATCCTTCATAAATGATTGTATTAACCTGTTTTAAAGATAATTGCCTCTCTATTACATATTCAGAAGTAAGAAAAGACCTTAGGGCAGATGCTAAATCAATATATAAGAACGTTAACTGCATAGCTACTTTTTCAATTTCAGTTAATCTATAAATTGATGCTATAGATTCTTCGTCTATTTTTTTGAAATACTGAACCATTTTTGCTGGAATATTCTGATGTAGAATAAATTCATCTAATAGTTGTGAATTATTCTGGATTATTTTTTCCGATTCAGAAAGTAATAAGTCTTTTTTGTTATGAAAAATATCTAATTCAAATAAGGTGAATGCGTATTTTGAAAATCCGTCATATTTATTATTAATAGTGATATTGTATTTGCCAATGTGTTTGGATATGAAAATATAGATTTTATCGAGCAATTTCATAAAACTAATCAATCGCTGTACTTCGTCTTCTTCACTTAGCTCGATTAACATGTTATATACAGAAATAGGGTCTAAATCATAGTGAAAACTTAAATCACGTTTTTTCTTATCTGTTATCTTTTTTTCCCCGAACTCTATGATATAGAGCTCTAAATCATTAAGCTCTTGTGTCAGTTCTGGATCATTATAAACTCTTAAAGCCTGTTTAACTTCCGACATCCATAGAGAGTTTTTTATTTTCTTCCCATATCCATATAAATGCTTATACGCTTCAAGAATTACACAATTAATCCATTTAATATTATACCTCTTTTCTGCTGGTAAATCTGCACGAAAGCAAGCTCTCAATACAGCTGCCAATTCTATATTTGTATAATGAGAGAAAATACTCAGAGATATGAAGGCGTTAAATATTTCAGATTTGGGATTTAATTCATTCTTATTTAAAGATTCCTGAAGTATTATTTGTTGCCTGAGAATTGGAGAAAACATTTCAATAGTCTTTCCCATATTCCCATACAATGCCTTTCTTGTCTCTGGTGTTGCGGGTGTCTTTTTGCTATTATTTGTATATTCTGCCTGCATTTATTATTTCTATATTATTGAATCCAACTTAATTCTTCTATATCTTTATAAAACATACGGCAAAGATAAACATTACAGGCTATACTAGTTTTCGAAGAAGTCTTACCTTAGCATGTGAAGATCGGCACTTTTCGGGGCGGGTGTCTTTCACACCGGACAAATCCGGGGAAAGACGCCCGCTGCTTTTTTGCCCTGGTGTTTCAATTGGCAGGCGGGTGAATATCAAAACCGTTTCTTACCTTTGCCGGATAAATATTAATGCTGGTTGAAAGGATAATAAAATGGCAAATTCTGTAGGTTTTACTAAAATGCATGGCGCCGGTAATGATTATATATATGTTAATGCAGGCGAATATATGCCGGATGACCCCGGTGCGTTATCAATCAGGTGGAGCGACCGGCATACCGGTATAGGGGCTGACGGACTGGTGCTGGTAGGTCGCTCTGATGTGGCTGACTTTAGCATGAGGATATTCAACGCCGACGGTTCGGAGGCGATGATGTGCGGCAACGCCTGCCGGTGCATCGGCAGGTATGTGTATGAAAAAGGGCTGACTGATAAGACGGTTATAGCGCTGGAGACGCTGTCGGGCGTCAGGGAACTGCGTCTTGACGTACGCGGCGGCAGGGTGAATGAGGTAACGGTCGATATGGGCGTCCCGGAGGTGTTGGATGCCGGCCTGGCGGTGGACGCCGGTGGCGTAACGTACAGGGGCGTAGCTGTGTCGGTGGGGAATCCCCACTTTGTTCTCTTCGTGGACGACGCCGAAGGGGCAGAGATCAAAAAGATCGGCCCGCTGCTGGAGCGCCACGAGCTTTTCCCTGATCGTACGAATGTGGAGTTTGTTGAAGCTGTTAGCCGGCATGAGGTCAGGATGCGGGTTTGGGAACGCGGGTCGGGCATCACCATGGCTTGCGGAACGGGGGCTTGCGCCTCGGTAACGGCAGGCGTCGTAAGAGGTGTGACCGACCGGCGGGTGAAGGTCGGGATGGACGGTGGAAGCCTGACGGTTGAGTGGGACGAGGCTTCAGGCCATGTCTTTATGACCGGCGGGGCCACGCTGGTGTTTGAAGGTGAAATAGATATTTAAAACAAGAAATACAGGTATTATGGCATTAGTTAATGAGAACTTCCTGAAGTTGGAGAAAAGTTACCTCTTTGCCGATATAGCAAAGAAGGTGAACAGTTTCAAGGCTGCCCGGCCTGATGAGAAGATCATACGTCTGGGGATAGGCGACGTTACACAGCCGCTTCCTCTGGCTTCACGCATGGCGATGCACAGGGCGGTAGACGAGATGGGTGAGAAGGAAACGTTCCGGGGTTACGGGCCTGAACAGGGTTATCCGTTCCTGATAGAGGCGATAATAAAGAACGATTATGCACAGCGGGGCGTTTCGTTAGAGCCGGACGAGGTGTTCGTAAGCGACGGCGCCAAGTGCGACACCGGTAATATTGGCGATATTCTGGGGCAGGATAATAGCATCGGCGTAACCGACCCGGTGTATCCGGTCTATATCGACTCTAACGTGATGGCAGGCCGGGCGGGCAGCCTGGAAGCCGGCAGGTGGCGTGGAGTGACTTACCTTCCCTGCACGGCTGAGAATGGATTTGTGCCGGAGATACCCGGCCGCAGGGTTGATATACTTTACCTCTGCTATCCTAATAACCCTACGGGTACGACGCTTTCGAAGGAACAGTTGGCGAAGTGGGTGAATTATGCGCTGGAGAACGACGTGGTGATAATGTATGACGCAGCCTACGAGGCTTATATCCGCGATCCTGAAATACCGCATTCAATCTATGAGATAGAAGGAGCGAAGAAAGTGGCGATAGAATTCCGCAGCTTTTCAAAAACGGCCGGCTTCACCGGCGTCCGTTGCGGATACAGCATAGTCCCCAAGGAACTTAAGGGCCTTACGGCGGATGGCAGGCAGGTGTCGCTGAATGCTTTGTGGAACCGTCGGTTCACGACGAAATTCAACGGCGCCAGCTACATCACACAGCGGGGCGCCGAGGCGGTGTATTCGCCCGAAGGAAAAAAGCAGGTGCGCGCACTGACAGATTACTACATGACCAACGCCGGGATAATGCGCGAAGGGCTTATGAAGTGCGGCTTTGACGTATACGGCGGCGAGAACGCTCCTTATATCTGGCTGAAGACGCCGGGGGGCATGTCGTCATGGGAGTTTTTTGATAAGTTACTCCACGATGTGAAAGTCGTAGGAACGCCGGGCGTTGGATTCGGCCCAAGCGGCGAGGGCTACCTGCGCCTAACGGCTTTCGGCGACCGCGACGAGACGCTGGAAGCCGTCGAAAGGCTGGCCGGCAGGTTATAAGGCAGGCATCGCCTGCTGTATGTCACTGAGCAGATCATCCGTCGTCTCCAATCCTACGGAGAGGCGGATGGTTTGCTGTTTTATATGCATGCTGAGCCGCAATTCTTCGGACAAAGTCCCGTAGATGGTGCTGGCGGGGTGGAGGATAAGTGACTTATTGTCAAACAGGTTGGTAGCCCGGCGAATAAGCTTCAGATTGTTGAGGAAGGAGAAGCATGACCGGCGCGAGGCGAGGTCGAAGGTCAGCATTGCTCCGGGTAGCAGGCCGAACTGGGTTTTGCTGATGTCGTAGAAGGGATTGTCTTCAAGCCCGGTGTAGTTCACCGAGACAATGCCCCGGATTTGCCTTAGCCTTCGGGCCAGGTCCAGACAGGTAGACGCCTGGCGCGTAAAACGCAGTTGCAGGGTTTCGAGCCCTAATGTCTGCATATAGGCCGCCTGTGGAGTCATGTAGGCGCCGAGGTTGCGGTGCACCTCCCTTCTCAGGCGTGTGGAGAAGGCTTCGCTGCCTGCCGTGTCGCTGCGCCAGGCTTTAAGAGCTTTTATGTTCGGGGGCCAGTTGAAGGTTCCGTAGTCTATTATCAGTCCCCCCAGGCTGGTGGCTCCTCCTGAGATGTATTTTGTGGAAGAAACGATCTCTATATCTACGCCGAACTCTCTGGCGTGGAAGACGGTAAATGGTACGACGGTGGTATCTGCTATCAGTGGTACGCCGGCGTCCTGTCCGATGGCTGAAAGGGCCCGGAGGTCGGCCACTTCCATCTGCGGGTTGGTTATGACTTCGAGGAAGATGGCGCAGGTGTTGGCGTCTATGTTCGACCGGACTGCCCCGGCGTCGGTCAGATCGCAGAACCGGGCTTCCACGCCTAATGCGGCCAGGGTATTTTTCAGGAACGAGTAGGTGTTTCCGAACAGGTGAGGGGAGGTGACGATGTTGGACCCGGCTGAGGCGACCGTCAGCAATGTATTGCTTATGGCCGACATGCCTGAGTTGAGCGCCGTCACGCTAAAGGCTCCCGTAAGGGCGCGTACGCGGTCTTCGTAATATTGTACGGTGGGGTTGGTGATCCTTGAGTAGAAGTGGTCTTTGGAGCGCCCGCAAAAGGCTTCTTCCATCTCTTCGGCTGTGTCAAACTCGCAGGCGACCGACTGGTACACGGGCATGGCCAGGGCTTTGTGGGCGTCGGGTTTTTCATACGGCGTATGAAGTGTCTGGGTTTCAAAGCTTATGTCTTTCATCTTGTATGTAATAAATCGTTTTTTTATGCGAATAAAATATTTAATTAATGCAGGTATGTAACTCGCAGTACGTTTTATTTATCGCCATTGGCGTAAATAGTTTTTACATGCCCGTTTCATTGCCCGCAAAAGTAGTGCTTTAGAACAGTTTTAATTTATCTTTGCGGCGAAATAATTGATTTACATGTGTAGAAGGATGGCTCCTTAGCTTCCTCGTGTGCTTGTATAACCACGTAAAAAACAAGAAATATGCAAAAAACAGTTACTATTCCGTTCATGCTTCTGGGCATTTTATTCAATATATGCCTGGTCGCTTCCAATCTTTTAGAGACCAAGGTTATTCAGTTGTTCGGCATCACCGCTACCGCCGGTTTGCTGGTTTTTCCCATTTCATACATCGTAAACGACTGTGTGGCCGAGGTATGGGGATTTAAGAAGGCGCGGCTGATCATCTGGTGCGGGTTTGCCTCCAACTTCCTGCTGATAGCCTTTTCGCAGCTCTCGGTACGCATTCCCGCGGCTCCGTTCTGGGAGGGTGAGGAGGCGTTCAATTTTGTATTCGGACTGGCGCCACGTATCGCCGCGGCAAGTTTAATGGCATTCCTCACGGGTTCTTTTATCAATGCCTATGTGATGAGCCGGATGAAGATAGCTTCCCGCGGGCGCAACTTTTCCGTGCGGGCTATAGTCTCGACGCTCGCAGGAGAAAGCGCCGACTCGCTGGTTTTTTTCCCTGTCGCCTTCTGGGGATTGGTCCCGCCTCCCGAATTGTTGCTTATGGTATGTACACAGGCGCTTCTGAAATCGCTGTATGAGGTACTTGTCCTGCCGGTTACGGTGTACATCGTTAAATATATCAAAAAAGTAGACGGACAGGATGTCTATGACATCGGGGCTTCATATAATATATTGAAAATAAAAGACATCTAATGTCCTTATACCTGCATCCCCAGGCATCCGCCTGCCGGTACAGGGGAGTGAGGGTTCTTTTCCGGCTGTTACCTTAACAGTAAAAAAGATGTTCTCACTCTTCTGCACATGAAGCTAAAATGATATGCTTTGCAAACTTCATGCCTGCACCCCATACCGCCTCATTATGATTGCCGGGTTTATGGTTCAACATCTTCAGCGTTCAACATAATCGTTGCAAGTACTATGCATTTATCGTTACTAACAGGTTATGAACACTTTGCCGGGCGATGTCTTTTCCCTGTTAAACGCCCCACTCCCTATATCGCCCAGAGATAGCCTCCACAGCACCGCCATCGCCGGGTTGCTGCGTTGCGTTCGCAATTGTATGACGGGCCTGATGGCGAGAACGGCGGAGGGCGGTAGTTCTTCGCCTGAAAAGAATGGTAAAAACATGTCTGAATGTTCGGAAATCATGCTGGCCGGATTGGCTGAAATTTCCATCATATTATTCATAATACTTATAATTAATCGATTAGCATATTAGTGTTACGTTTTTTAGTATGCAAAACGTAAAAAAAACCTCACGGGTTTAGTTTGAACCCTCGCGGGTTTAATTTAAATCCTCACGGGTTTGATTTGAACCCTCGCGGGTTTAGTTTGAACCCTCACGGGTTTAATTTGAATCCTCACGGATTTGATTTGAACCCTCACGGGTTTAGTTTGAACCCTCACGGGTTTAATTTGAATCCTCACGGATTTGATTTGGACCCTCACGGGTTTGATTTGAATTCTTACGGACCCGGTTTGAATGCGTACATTGCTGATCTTGTTTTTGCATTGGGCGTAAGGATTTTTTCGGACATCAGTTACAATTGCCGCCCTTCTCGTCTTTGCGGGTTTGTTTATCTCACATCGCACCCAGGCTATATATAATATAAATATTACTATTATAACCTTATTTATTATTGCCGGCAAATGTATTTATAGTACGAATCATTACTTAAATCAAAAGCTGTTTAAATATTATTTAAATACATGTGCGGATACCTGCCTGTTGCATATCTCAGTATCCCAATCAAACCGCAATCATATACACTGGCAATATCGTTTAATAATATACTATTATACACCGGATTATTGGCAGTTAATTATTCAGAGCGCATTGTAATATTTTTCAAATAACGCTTTTGAATATGTATTGTTTATATATCAAATCGCATCGTTCGTTTATTGTCAAAAAAATACTCTCCTTATCAAAAGAGAGTATGTGCAATACGATTATACGAAGATAGTATCCGGCGTCAGAAATTGCGCTCTTCTTCAATAATGTATTCCGGACGGGCCTTGACCTCATCAAACAGGACGCCGATGTATTGCCCCAGCACGCCGACAGTCAAAAGCTGTACTCCGCCGAAAAAGATGATCATACTTACAATAGAAGTCCATCCCGATTCGGCATTACTGAAACCGTAAATCTTTCCCAATGTGAACCAGGCGGCAAGGACAAGGCCGAAAACTACGGCGGCAAAACCCAGGCTGGTAGCGAGTCTGAGAGGCTTGTTGGAGAAATACAGAAGGGCGTTTGAGGCAAAACGAATCATTTTGTTGAACGGGTATTTGGTTTTTCCGGCAACACGCGCTTCATGCCTGTAATAAAAAGGGACCTGCTTAAATCCTATCCAACTGATCAGTCCGCGTATGTACTTGCCCCGTTCTTTCAGTCGGCCGAACTCGTCCATTATCCTACGGTCTATCAGGCGGAAATCGCCTGTGTCGAGCGGGAATTTAACTTCGCTCATTGAGTTCATAACGCGGTAAAACATCTTGGCGGTAAAGCGTTTGAAGAACTGGTCGCCTTCGCGGGATTTACGTACGCAGTAGACTACGTTAGCCTGTTCCTTTTCCTGCAACTCCAGTATCCGGGGGATCAACTCAGGGGGGTCCTGAAGATCGGCGTCCATAACGATGGCCAGATCCGACCTGCAATGGCTGATACCGGCCGTCACTGCCGGCTGATGCCCGAAGTTGCGTGAGAAATGAATGACTTTCACCTGTGGGTCGGCATCGGCTATTTCATTTAATAAAAGCCGCGTCTTGTCACAGCTTCCGTCATTTATGTATATAATCTCGGTCTCGTTAGGCAGTTGCGCCACGACCTGCCTGGTGCGGCTGTACGACTCCATGATAACCTCTTCTTCATTGTAACACGGGATAATGAGAGATAGCTTTTTCATCCTTTCTGTTTTTTAAAAGTAAAATATTTATTCATCAGAAAATTGATGCTTGTATAAAATACCATTGCAATTACCTGATTATAATAATGATCTATGGATAAATTATTGTTGAGATATATCAATAAGCTCAGTTGCAGAAGATAACATATTCCGAAGGAAAATCCGAAGCGGATAGCGCTCCATAACCAGGCGTCTGAACTCCCGAATGTCCATTTCCGGTTCCAGATAAAACTGTTCAGGACACCGGCCGCATATCCGGTCACGTTAGATGCTATGTCCGAACAGCCGAACACCTTCATCATTATCCAGATTATAAAAAGAGAGAGCAGGGTGTTTCCGACGCCTACAATGCTGTATTTAACGGCCTGCCTGAGTATTTTTGTTTCCATGGTTTCTTCTGATGATTTCCTCTATTTCAGTAGCAGACAACTCTTTCATGTTGGTTATGGTTACTGAGTCTGAAATGAAATTACCATACTGGTTACACTCTGTCACTACTTTTTCGAGTATTGACCTGATGTCTTTCCTGACCGGGACAAGGAGTGACAGTTCTACGTATAGCTCGTGTATGGTAAGGCGTTCTATCTCGCATTCTTCGGTAGGGAAGTAATAGTCAAATTCACGTTCAATCGTCTGCCGCTGGTATTCCTGGAAAGGTTCTTCGCCGGAGGCAATGATCAGGACATAAAAACGGAGTTTTTCTCCTTTGCCCCCCAGTCCGGTAGAGATGTATATCTGCTTTTCCTGCAGCAATTCAGATTCAAGGGAGATGCGGCTTTCCATCAATGCCATATAAGCCCAGTTGGTAACATCCGGGTCGGGGCGCTGCACATATTCTTCAAGCAGGCGGTAAGCCCTCACATCGTTGGAAATGGCCAGGGCTGAAAGTATGTACTTTTTGTGCTCCGCTGATAGTGTATCGGTGTAAAGGCTTTTATGATAAATGTGATATTCGTCGTCGGTCATTTTAACGTTGTTCTTTCGCATCTGCTCAGAATACTTGAAGTATTCCAACTGCGCCTCAATCGGAACGCGCTGCTCCAATACATGAAAACGTCCCTCCAACTTATTAAAAGAATCCCGAAATCGCTCAAATACATCATCTTTATCTTTCATAACCTTATTCTTCTGTTTCTCACGAGGAACAAAAATAAACTTTTTTCATTACTTCCTTTTGTTTCTTCGCAAAGTTCACAGCTCCCCGCTACCCCGGCCCACTGCCGGGGGCGGCTATAAGCTCCGGTTTCAGATTTTCAGTTTTATATGGATGCGGCCCAGCAGCCATGCTATCCATATCATCGCAAGCGAGAAACAAATACAATTGACAATCGATAAAGTTCCATGTGTAAACCAATCGGGTAACCTTACCCCAAATATGCCGCCCAGGCTGTAAGCCGCATAGGGAATGATATAGGTGGTAAGCGTTGCCGTACCTGCCGGTTTAATGACACTGAACCAACGGGCTTTTCCTTTTTCCACCAATACGTAGATAATGGCGTACAGGGCTATGGCTAAGGCTGTGATATAAAACAGCCATGTTGGCGTTTCGCTTAGTTTGGATACGATCCAGAAACGGTGCGAGATGATCCCGGCTATCAATAAGGCGCCCGACATAGCCGCTACTGCCATCAGTTTTTTCCTTCCCGGCAGGAGGTGCGCATACCTGGCGCTGAGTACCGACAATATGACGCCTCCCAGAGTGAATGCCGGCAGGGCGCCGTTACCGGTATGCAGGATGCCCTGAAGCTCGCTGTAGAAATTGGGGCGTGGCAAAGACAGCAGCGCTTCCCCTCCCGACGCCTCATTCATATCCGAGCCGGTTATACACATCACGGCCAGGGCTATCCAGACAGGGATAAGGTACTTCAGGCGGTCGCGGGTAAAGACATAAATAAGCGCACAGAGCATATACGACCATCCTATCAGTCCGAGAATACCCCACCAGCGCGCCCCGAAGACGCCGCCGCGTGCATCCCTGAATGTGACGGCCAGGCAGAGAAGAACGAGTATCCCCGCCAGTTTGAGCAACAGGTACAACCGCCGGCGGTTTACGCTGCCGGCCGCAGGATACCGGTTCCATACGCAGATGAAGGCGCCGACCATAAGCAGGCGGTACACCGGAAGGCTGTAGCCTGAACCGGAAGACATTCCGGCCTCAGAATTGACTATAAAAACGCCCATCAGCAGTAAGGCCAGTGTTCGCGACAGGATATGCCCGACCGTTGATTCGCCCGACAGCCCTTTGGCGTACCTGCGTTCGATGGCAAACGGTACCGACATACCCATGACGAAGAGAAAGCAGGGGAAGACGGTATCCGCCAGCCCCAAAAAGTCTTCTCCCCGCCCGGCATGTTCCATCCAGTGCGGTATGTCGTTAACAGACCACAGGTCGTTCACAAAGATCATTACAAACATTGTGAGCGCCCGCAGGATGTCTATCGACGCGTTCCGCTGTGTATAATCGGCTTTCAGGGTATATCAGGATCAATTATTCTTTCCTATCGCTGCAATTCCCGGCAGGGTTTTGCCTTCAATAGCTTCCAGCAGCGCGCCGCCTCCGGTAGAGACGTAAGACACTCCGCCGGCCAGTCCGAATTTGTTTACGCATGCGACCGAGTCGCCGCCCCCTACCAGTGAAAAGGCTCCGTTACGGGTAGCTTCTACAATGGCTTCGCCTACGGCGCGCGAACCGTGGGTGAAGTTGTCAAACTCGAATACGCCTGTCGGGCCGTTCCAAAGGATTGTTTTAGATCGTTTGATGACTTCGGCGTACTGTTTTTCGGTTTCGGGGCCGATGTCCAACCCTTCCCATCCGTCGGGTATTTCGTCTACCGGGCTAAAGGCTGTCTTTGCGTCGTTGCTGAAGCTGTCGGCAATCTTTGCATCGGTGGCCAGAACTATATTCACGCCCTTTTCCTTTGCTTTTTGCAGCAGGTCGGTAGCCAGGTCCAGCTTATCGTCCTCGCATATGGAGTTACCTATCCTGCCGCCCTGCGCTTTGGTAAAGGTATAGGTCATCCCACCGGTAATGATCAGGTTGTCAACTTTATTCAGCAGGTTTTCAATGATCTCTATCTTCGAAGACACCTTAGAGCCTCCCATTATAGCGGTAAACGGACGGTTGATGTCGTTCAATATCTTTTCGACGGCCTGCACTTCCTTTTCCATCAGATAGCCAAACATCTTATTGTCTGCATCGAAGTATTCGGCTATCAGGGCCGTAGATGCATGCGCCCGGTGGGCCGTACCGAAGGCGTCGTTCACGTAGGCGTCGGCATACGAGGCCAGTTTCCGGGTAAACTCCTTCTGGCCTGCTTTGACAGCCTTTTTGGCAGCGCTCTTTTCCTCGTCTGAAGCGTCTTCGGCAAGTCCTCTGGGTTTGCCTTCCTCTTCGGCATAGAAGCGAAGGTTTTCCAGCAGCAACGCCTGTCCGGGCTTCAGGGCGGCCACTTTTGCAGCCGTGCCTTCTCCGATGCAGTCATCGGCAAACAGGACGTCAGCCTCCAGAAGTCCGGCAACATGCCCCAGGATATGCCTCAGGGAATATTTGTCCGTAACCCCTTTCGGACGGCCCAGATGGGAACCGATTACAGGGTTTCCGCCATCAGCTATTATTTTCTTCAGTGTGGGGAGGGCGGCACGGATGCGTGTGTCGTCAGTGATCTTAAAATTTTCATCCAGCGGCACATTAAAGTCAACTCTGACAAATGCCTTCTTGCCGGCGAAATTATACTTTTCAATCGTTTGCATAGTGTTAATATATTTATAAAGGATAATAAAATGCTCGCAAATCTACATAAATATTCATTGCTGTCCGCTAAAAACATAATCGCCATCATAATTATTAAGGGCTGATATTCCGTGAATGCAGTATCCATCCTTTTAGTGATAGCCTTGTACCTGCAAACAACAAAAGTATCACATGGGCAAAAGTACATATTTTACCCTGCAACCGCTTTACTCCCAATTGTTGGTTTTTGCAGATAAAGCCCTAAAGTCTTTAAGACTGCACGACAAGAGGTAATGGCGGCAGTGTATAACATGCCTGTGCACTGTCTTTTGGTGTGGCCCGACGCCGGAAAGCGTCTGAGACGGGTAACTTCGGGCCGGAGGCGCAGCCCGGAGTATGTCATCCCCCATCATTGAACTGCGCCGCAGTCCCCCAATATAGTCAATACAGCCATATCAAAGTAACAGGGAGGTGTCGCGCCGACAAGCCGGCTGAATCAGGTTACATAAAAGTTCAATTTCCGCCACGACAAAAAGAGCGGGCGTCTTTTGCCCGGTGGAAAAGACGCCCGCCCCGAAAAACGCAGATTCTTACATGCTAAGGAAGGCTTTGGATATTACTCCAAATTGGTTTTATATTATTGTTGTACGCAGCGTACCGGCATAGCCAACCCACGGGAAACTCCTGGTACGTAACTTTCTACAACTATGTTTTCCTGAAGATATATGAACTGTGCATAAGTCTCGTTGACAGTTGATCCAGTGCCGGCGCCGCCCAACCACGAGCTTCCATTATTAACGGTAAGCGCCTTGTTCCTGTAATATCCTCTGGGCGCAAAATAAAGATACTCACCCGGGTTATCACCCGCAAACCGGAACCTTCTATCAGAAGCGGAGATGTACGCACCTTTACCACCATAAGCTTTTGTGACAGGATCGCTGTCTGTCAGGGTAACAACCCTCCAGCCGTCGGGACAGGGGCCCTGCGCATTTGCGCCCGTCCATAGACCGTCATTCCTCGGAGATAACCAGTCATCCCCGAGGTTACCACTGGCATTTCCGATACCCTTGTTTGCGTACTCAGCGCTTTCGGCGATCACAACAGATGCAACAGGGCCGTTTACTGTTGCTATAGCTTTTCCTGCATCATTTCCGTCTGTCTCGGGAGCCAGGGGAGTATTGCGCCCCCACTGGAAATAATAACCGCCCTGCGCCAGGGTCGCAGTAGATGCAGTAGACACAGCCAGTTCGGTAGCTCCCACGTTAACCGGCGCCCAGTATCTTCCGCCGGCAAGCACGGGTTTGAGCCCCGGTGTTATCGCATACCTTGAGTCGGTATAATCCGGCACGCTTATAATGCTGACGGAATCTTTATCTCCGGTCGTACCGGTGAGCCTGACTTTGAGGTCTACGGGCACTTTCGTTATGGGCATAGTGATAGTGACAGTGCTCATGTAGCCGGGGGTGCCGGCGTAACTCACCTGTACCGGGTTGCTGATGCCGACGCTGATAGCTCCGGCATGCGTACCGTGAAGGGCTTCAACTGTGGCCTGAGGCTTGGCATTTGATGCACTCACATAATATAACTGTGCGGATGCAGCGCCGGTAGCTTCGGAATAATCCACTATGCTGTAACCGTCACTGCTGGTGCTGACTCCATTGCTGGAGGAAACAACAGGATTAAACCCTAGAGAGACGCTTCCCTCTTCGAAGGTGGGCAGGTTATCGGCATCTGTCCAGTCGGCAACCACAAGCTTAAAGGTCAGGTCGGAGCCTGTTGCACTCTGGGTCACCATTATCCGGTACAGCTTGTTGGCATCTATCGGCTGATCGGAAGCAAGGGTGATGGAGTACGTCTTGCTCTCAGCCGTCGTGACGGTAATAACCGTACCCGTGCTGCCTGCACCAAGTGTGGTCGGATAGAGATAGAAGCTCGTACCGGTGTTAGCCAAAGCTGATCCCGCGATCTGATAAGTAAGTCCGCCGGCAAGAGGCGCAGCCACGGTGATGCTGTGATCCAGTATCCTGCCCGTAGGAGCGGCATTGGCGATACTCACATTAGTAATATCGATACCCTCTGCAATAACGTCAAACCTTGCCACACGCCGTTTGAGCGATACAGTGATGTCGTTGGACTGGCTTTCGATATCCGTTACTTTTACGTATGGCTGATCGGAGGCCAGAGCGTTAGACATCACAAAAGGAGCCGTGAGCGGTGAGCCGGTAGTGTAAGGCGTCGTAACGGCTGAAGCCAGTACGCCAATTAAATCCCCTGGGTTAATAGAGGGCAGTGAATGGCTGGAAGGAACTTTGACGAATACAAACCGTCTTTCTCCCGTACCGGTGACGGAGACTGTGAACTTACGCCCTTCGGACTCCTGCGTACCATCGCTGTAGGTACGCGTAGTCAGGCTGATGAATTTATCATCCGCGTCAAACATGTAAATGCCGAGGAGATCATTATCGGCGCCGTTTTCGGCATCTATACCCGGGGCATAGGTAACTGCCCTCCCGGCATCGGGAAGGATGAAGGCGAGTCGTCCCTTTTCGATAGTTACGCCTCCTTCTTCAGGATCGCCTGCTTTGCTGCAGGCGGATGTGGCGATGATGGTCG
>JAISBL010000088.1 GCA_031266215.1 Tannerellaceae bacterium
AAGTTG
The DNA here is from genome assembly GCA_031266215.1 of Tannerellaceae bacterium. Lineage (GTDB taxonomy): Bacteria > Bacteroidota > Bacteroidia > Bacteroidales > Tannerellaceae > DFXE01. Next base: position 7 of record JAISBL010000088.1, read on the forward strand.
CACAGATAATCTTATTTACACACGTTGCGAATCGCAGTCTGAACGGACAGTACCCGGAGACCTGCCAGACCGGCTGACAGACAATCGCAGCCGGCTACAGGCGCCGATATACAGGCGCCGGACGGCAGAAGTATCGAAGGCCGGCAGGCGACCTCGCAACACACTGCTTAAGTCTGCATCAGTCCGGCGCCTCATCAGAGTAAACCGCATTGCGGCAAACTCCTCCGGGAGTTTTTTGTCGCTACTCATGTTTTTAAATGCGTTTGCCCTGGCAAAATGAGAGAGGGGGAGGGGATTACGCTCCTTCCCGTTTAAGACGCCTGCATTTGGCAGCGGGCAATGAACGCGGCTATTTTTCGTATTCCGAGAAGTAGTAATACACCTCTCGTGAAGGGCGGCTCTCAATGTGATAGCGGTTTGAGGCCGAGACGCGGAAAGACAACTCCAGTTCACGGTCTGTGTCGATCGAAAGATAAATCTCAGTATCACCTAAACCCGTAGCAAGTATGTTCTGCGCCAGAGCCGTATTGACGCTGTTCGAGCGAGAATAGTAAACGGTATAGCTGAGCCGTGCGTCGAGACCGTCATCCAGTCCGTCGGGCGCTTTCCACGATATTCTAAGCCTTGCCCCCTCGCGCTCCACGCTTACGTCCGAAGGAGCTTCCGGACGCTCATTGTTGAGCCATGAAAGCGGAGGCAGCAGGGCAGGATATTTGAAGTACTTATCCCTCAAAACCGTGTACACACCCCTGGTGTCGCGGAAAAGCTGCATCCCGCGGAAGAAGGATATCCCGGAGGTCTTTGACGCCCGGAGGTAGTCTATCTGGTCTGTGACGTCTTTCAGCGTCCAACCGGCATCGCCTGGTGCGAGCTTGTAGATACCCAGTCCGGGAGCAAGAAGGCGGCCGTTTCGGTTAACCTCCCAGTTGTCCACAAATGGATAGAAATACCCGTCTCTATAGTACATCATGGGCGCCACCATGTCAACCTTCTTCTTCCTGAGCCATTCATACGCATCCTGATAGACGTCAAGGGCCGTCAGTCCGGCCGCAGGCACCTGCGCCGTGGGGCTGTACTTGCCCAGCGGGGCGGCGCTCACCTGTATCCAGGGGCGGTTACGCTTCACCCAGTCGTATACGCGTTCAAGCAGGCGGTTGATATTATCCTGCCGCCATGCCCTGAGGCTTTTTGACTTCCCATACCTGGCGTAGGTCTCGCTGTCGGGGAACCCTTCGGCCCCTTCAGGGTAGCGGATGTAGTCAAAGTGTATGCCGTCTACGTCATAGTTCCTCACTATCTCGCGCACCAGCGAGAGGATGTAGTCCGACGTCCCGGGCATGCCGGGGTTGAGGTACCATTCGTTGTTGAAAAGCTTGCACAGATCGGGCCGACGTGCTACGACCGAGTTCTTCCCCTTGTTCTTCACGTCTGCCGCCGTACCGACGGGATAGGTTACAAGCCAGGCGTGGCACTCCAGTCCCCGGCTGTGACATTCTTCTATCGCAAACGCCAGCGGATCGTAGCCCGGACTGACGCCGGTGCGCCCCGAAAAGACCCGGCTCACCGGCTCGATAGACGATGGGTAGATGACGTCTCCCCTGAGGCGCACCTGCAGGAAGACGGTGTTGAAGTTGGCATTACGCAACATATCCAGCCTGTCGCACAACTCCTTCTGCTGAGCCTTGCGCTCCGTCTCGTTTGCAGCCGGCTTATTGGGCCAGTCCATGCCGTAGATCGTGGATATCCATACGGCGCGTATCTCTCTTTTAGGGTAATCGGCAGCCAGGGCCGTTGATTGAAAGGCAAGGGCGAGGATGAGCAGTACGTAGGACGTTATCTTCATCTCGCCTCCTTATAGCTTCTCCAACAGATAACGGTCGGCCTCTATGGCAGCCATGCAGCCGGAAGCGGCAGCCGTTACGGCCTGCCGGTAGCGGGGGTCGGCCACGTCGCCGGCGGCAAACACTCCTGCGAGCCTGGTGCAGGGCCTGCCCGGAAGGGTTTTTATGTATCCCGCCTCGTCGGTATCGAGCCATTGTCTGAAGAGGCCGGAGTTGGGCGTATGCCCTATGGCGAGGAAAAAACCGTCGATGTCGATTGATACCCGTTCTTCTCCGGGCGTTCCCATGCCCTTTACCAGCATGGCGCCTTCGACGGCCTTTTCGCCGTAAAGCCCAAGGGTGTTGTGCTCAAACAGTATCTCTATGTTGGACGCCTCCATCACGCGCCGCTGCATCACGTGCGAAGCCCTGAGCCGGTCTTTGCGCACTATCATATAGACTTTGGAGGCCAGCGACGACAGGTAGAGGGCTTCTTCGCAGGCAGTGTCTCCTCCGCCTACGACGGCTACCGTTTTCCTGCGGTAGAAGAATCCGTCGCATGTAGCGCAGGCCGAGACTCCCAAGCCGGCGTACTTCTTCTCGTCGGGCAGGCCCAGGTATCTGGCTGCGGCTCCGGTGGCGATGATCAGGGCCTGTGCCTCTATGGTCCTGCCGTCGTCAAAGGTTACCCTGTAAGGACGGGCTGAGAGGTCGGCCGCCGTTGCGACGCCCTGCCGGATGTCTGTCCCCAGCCGCGAGGCCTGAAGCTTCAGGTCGTCCATAAGTTGTTGTCCGGAAACGCCTTCGGGGTATCCGGGGAAGTTCTCCACCTCGGTAGTTATGGTAAGCTGTCCTCCCGGTTGAATGCCTTCATAAAGCACAGGCTCAAGATTGGCGCGCGAAGCATATATAGCTGCCGTATAGCCTGCCGGCCCTGAGCCGATTATGAGGCAGCGAAGTTTTTCATTTTCCATGTAGATATACTGTGTTAAATTATAATTTATCAATCTAATCTGCTTACGGATGCAAATTTACGAAATTCCGGCATATTAGCTAACCCTCTTTAACGGCGCGCCTTTGACACACCTGTGCCTGATCTGTACACCTTGGCTTATTTGAATTGTAGTATATTTGCCGCGACAGACTTTTGGTGTATAACTCAAAAAACAAAGTGAATATGGACATACTATTATTATCCGTAATAATCGGAATTGTGGCGGGAGCAATAGACATCACGCCTATGATAATACAAAAGCTGCCGAAATATTCGACAATAGCTGCTTTTGTTTATTTCTTCTTCATTTCGGTTATTATCGTGAATATTGACCTGCCACATATCCCCTGGTACCTTGAAGGGGGATTAATTTCCATTGCGCTAATGATACCTGTATTAATACACGTTGGGCATACGGACAAAAAGCCGCTACCGGTTATAACTGTGAACACGGTCGTTATCGGCACATTGATTGGAATTGCCGGGCATTTTTTAAGGTAATGCCGATTATTTAAGGACAATTTAAAATAAAAACAATGGAATCGGAAGAATTAAAAGAAACGCAGGCCGCATTGGACGTCCGTTTAAAGGAAAATGACCGCACGGAAGAGACTGTTACTCCGGAGACCGCCCGGAGTAAAGTCAACAGGTTATTTCTTGAGTTAAAGATCCGTGAAATATTAAATCTGGTGGGATGCATTATAGTCATCCCGATTGGATGGAGTTTTTTAGAACGTTCGGAAAACAAACTTATGCTCATTGCTCTGATTTATACAATCGTTTTTTTCACCGGATGCATAATATGGCATTCTTACAAAATTCGCGGATTGAAGAAGTTCGACCTCGCAAAAAGCGTCAGTGACAATATTTACTGCATCAACCGGTACAATCTTCAGATTAAGCGGGAAAAAACAATCGGCACAATTGCCGCTTCCATTCTTATAATTCCTCTATTCCTACGGTATGTTGAGACAGAGAGTATATCATTACTTTGGGGCTTAACATCGTGTACGGTCATATTAAGCGCATTAGCCACCTATTGGTTCTACAAAAAGATTTACGACAAAAACATCAGCTCTGTATTAAAAAGCCTGGACGAACTGAAAGCCCTCAAAGAAAAAGAAGAATAACCCTGATGTAGGAAAATCGGCCGCCTGTGTGGTGGCAGGGTGGTTATCGGCATGGTATGCGAGCATCCCTCACCCTCGCCACCGGGGTTCTACCTAATGTCCGTCACTGCCATTACCATACAGTCACAGTTCTTTTTTCAGCATTTCGTAGATTTCCTGCCAGGGCTTGAAGTATAGAGCGGTAGATTTGTCGGACAGGGCCGCAAAGGTTTTGGAAGTGTAGAATTTGTCGGCGGCTTCTTCTGTATCCAGATTGAAATCGGTTATTAATGCCTCTATTACCGATTCGGAAATCATTACGCATTTAACTGTCGGCGTTTTTTGCATAGGCTCTATCATCTGCAACGATTTTCGGGTACAGAAACAAATCTGATGTGTTTCCTTGTGGTATTTCAGCATGTTGAGAAATACCTCTTTCGATATTTCCCCGTTCAAATATTGGTCTATCCTGTTTTGAACCTTGTCGTCTGCTACCGGGCCTTCTATAATATCGTAATCATGCTGTTGTTCCGTTGTGGATTTATCCCGGTTGAGAACGATAAAATCAAGCCATTGCTCATTGTACCCGTCAAACCGGACAGTTTTATACACATCGTCCATAAATGCTCTTTCATAGAACATGAATTCGGTTACGACTCCCTTCATATCATGTTTGCTTCCGATAATTTCAGCCCATGTTTCAGCATGGTTACGGAATTTAGTGACGTAAAATCCTCTCCCGAAGTCCTTGTTTACCTGCCCTTTCGACAAGTCTATCTCCGTAATTTCAGTGTAACTGCCGTGGTAGACCTGCATTACAGCTCTCCTCCGTTTTTATAGCACACATCGTACAAATCGCGGACTGCCCAAAATGGATTGTCGGTATGTAAAGCCCACCAGTGTTTCATAAGGAAATCCAGCCCACCATATTTCTTTAGGTAAAAATAAGCATCCTGCATACCCATCTTATATGCATATGCAAATTCGGGTACAATGAAACTGATAAAACTTACCTTATCGCTTACCTGTTTATCCAGTGTTGCCATATCCGTAGATTTTAAGTAGTATTGATAGTGCAAATGTACGGCTTTTTTGCCGGGGAGTTAATTGTAATTGCCGGGCATTTTTTAAGGCTTTCATATTTCCCGGTAGCGTCTGCAAGTTTTTACTGTTTTCTGCGTCTAATAAGAGAAAAAAACAAGATCATGATCAAGATTGAGGCGGAACGCGCATTTATAGAAATCATACGGCAACACGAACGGGTGATTTATAAGGTATGTTCTTTCTATACGTCTGACGAATTTCCGCTTGCCGACCTCTACCAGGAGGTTATATGCAATCTCTGGGCGGGCTTTACGAAGTTCAGGAACGAATGCTCCGTATCCACATGGATTTACCGCGTGGCCATGAATACCTGCATATCGGGTATGCGGAAAGAACGGAACCGTCCGAAACATAACGTCCCCGTCTCCACGCTCGCCGACTCGCTGGTGAAACAGGAGAGTATGGAGGAGGACATCCGGGAGATGTACAGCCTGATTAACCGGCTTAAAACGATAGAGAAAACCATCGTCCTGCTTTATCTGGAAGAAAGGTCCTATCAGGAGATAGCCGATATTACCGGACTTTCGGTCGGCAACATAGCCTCAAAACTGAATCGCATCAAAGAGAAACTGAAAAAAATGTCGAATCTTTAAATTCAAAAGCAATGGAACTGGATGAATTAAAAAAAACATGGGCTGCACTGGACAACCGCTTAAAGGAAAACAACCTTCTAAAGGAGACAATTATCCGGGAGATCATACAGGGCAAAGCCGGTAAGTCACTCAAAAGGCTACTGGCCTGGGAAATATTGAATACTTCGGCATGCTTTGTAGTCATTCCGTTTTTATGGCATTTTTTGAGTCATTTTAAAAGCCGGATTATCTTTTTTCTCCTGATTTATACAATCGCTCTCCTATTCTTATCTATAATATGGTATTCTTACAAAGTTTATGGGTTGATGAAGTTCGACCTCGCAAAAAGCGTCAGTAATAATATTTATTATATCGGCCGGTATAATCTTCAGATTAAGTGGGAAAAACTAATCGGTATACCTGCTACTTCCGTCATTGTAATTCTTCTCGTGCTGGTGTATGCCGAGGTAAATGCGAGTATATTCGCATGGATACCAATGTCATTCGGGGTAATTTTTTCCGGATTATTTACCTATTGGTACTACAAGAGGGTTTGCGGCAAGAACATCGGCTCTATATTAAAAAGCCTTGACGAACTGAAATCACTTAAGGAAAAGGAAGAATAACGCGGGGAACACCGGCCGGCCCCTTCTCTCCGGATGCCGCCTCCCTCCGTGTTGTCATCACCGCAATGACGACACAGAGGGAGGCGGCGACGTTTATGGGAGCTTTGGCGCTAATTTGATTAACCTAAGAGTTATCTTTGCGCTTCACAAACCTAAATCCGGTAAATATGAAGAACCTCAGGAACCTGTATGTTTATGTATGGATAGCGGTCGCAGCCGTTTACGTATCAGCCTGTAGCCGGGATGCGGAGATCATTTACGTCACCGGGGATGTTGATGTCTACCTCTGCATGGGGCAGTCTAATATGGTAGGGTACACAAACTATGCAACCTTCTACATGCCTGTCGCCAACGCCTGCGTCTACAGTCCGTCGGCCAATAGCTGGGTGGCCCCGTTAAACCCCATCTCCGCCTACAATGTGCTGGGAGATAAACCGGGCGCCAAAATAGGCGTGCCCTACGGCTTTATGCTCGAAATGTCCGGCTATCGCACCGGGAGGAAGACCGCCGTCGTCCTTGCCGCCTATGGAGGTAAGGGGATCGACACCTTCCTGCCCGGGAACGGCTCCGGTTACTATTCGGAAGCTATAAAGGCCGTCAGGGCCGCCATGTCACATGGAGGGAGGCTATGCGCCGTGCTGTGGCATCAGGGAGAGTCGGATTCCGGCGCCGGGATGCGGTACCTTTATGGCGGCAAACTCAGTACCCTGGTCGAGGCTTTGCGCAGCGACCTCGGCATACCTGACCTGCCCTTTGTGGCGGGCGAAGTTATGGAGGATGCGAGAACCAGGGCATATGACGATTTCAGTGCATTCAACGTGGTGCTGAACAGTGTTGCGGCGGATATTCCCGGCGTGCGTGTGGTGCAGTCCGACGGCCTTGTCGGTCAGGACGGGGCGCATTTCGACGCTGAAAGCATGATCACCCTCGGCCGGCGTTACGCTGTCGAAGTCCGCAGCATCCCTGACGTCGCCGGCGAGTGACGCATGCCCGCCGCCTGAGCCGCCGGGCGGCAAAAAACTGCCGGCATTCACCCTTTATATGAAATGCGCCCCCGGGGTATTTTTATTGAGAACATAATGTATACTAATTTAAAATAATGAATCATGAGTGCAAATGAACCTGTCCGTCACCGCATTCGGGCGTATTTATATGAAAATCCGCTGACCCGGGACAAAAAGACCGATTATATAGCCCGCATCGTCAGCGACCGGTCGCTCTCGGTGCATCAGTTATGCAAGATGGCCTGCGACCGTGGTGGCAGCGACATAAAGCTGGCGGCTATGGAACACGCCGTTGACCTGTTCCTTAGCGAAATGGAATATAACCTGTACGATGGTTTTTCCGTCAACCTGAAGAGTTTCAGCGCTTCGCCCCGCATCAGGGGAGTGTTTGATTCGCCGGATGAGCAGTTTAATCCCGACAAGCATTCGCTGGTGTTCGACTTTCAGCAGGGCGACGGTATGCGCCGCGAACGTGAGCGTATGAATGTCGAGATACTTGGCCCGGCACCTGTCGGCCCTCATATATGGATGGTAATAGATATGTATACCGGTTCGGTAAACGAATTGCTGACGCCGTCGCGTTCGCTTGTCATAAGGGGAGGCAGTATAAAGATTGCCGGCACGGAGCCCGGCGTCGGCGTCCGTTTCCTTTCGCAAAGCGACCCGGAGGTTGCCTGCCCCGTAGACCCCAGGGACATAGTGAACAATTATCCGGCCGAACTGATGGTTGTAGTGCCTGAGCTTGCGCCCGGCGCCTACAAGCTGGAGATCACTACGCAGTTTATGAACAAGCGGAACCGCTTCCTTAAAGAACCGCGTACTGTCGTGTTTGACAAGGTTTTGCACACAGCGGACGCTCTCTAATTCGCTATGGAACGCTCATTTCATTCACTATGGAACACCCGTTCCACTCACTGTGGAACGCTCATTCCACTCACTATGGAACGCTCATTCCACTCACTGTGGAACACCCGTTCCACTCACTATGGAACACCCGTTCCACTCGCTATGGAACGCTCATTCCACTCACTGTGGAACACCCGTTCCACTCGCTAACGAATGGGTATTCGCCTTATCTTCACCTGAGTTCGATGTAAGAAAGTCAGACGCACAGTGGTTCTACCGGAGCATTACGACGCCACCATACCTTTAAGGCCGGTTAACCGGGCGGAGCCCGGAGGGTCTTGCCGGGTAATTACCCACATTAAAGCCCTGAAGACTTTAAGTCTTAAAGACTGCACTACAACAGGCAATGGCGGCAAAAAAGCAGCGGGCGTCTTTCCCCGGATTCACCCGGAGGAAAAGACGCCCGCCCCGAAAAACGCAGATATTCACATGCTAAGAAAGGCTCTGGGTATTACTCCAAATTGGTTTTATATTATCGTTGTATGCAACGAACAAACAGGCCTGCGCCGCGCGCAAAACTAAGAGGCGGCTTTTGCCTGTTGGAGCCAAGAGCAAAATAGTATGACTTATTGCCGTTGACCTCGTATGTCCACATCGCCCCAGTGCTCTTTATTGTATTACCTGTCAGCAGTTTTCCTGTACTCTCACTAATAATACTTCCCACCGGGAAGATAAGGTACTCACCCGAAATATCACCTGCAACTTTGGCAAGTTTGTCGGCTTCCAGAATGGAGGTGTACGGTACTACCCCATTCTCCGTTGATATGGGATCGCCCTCAGCCTTTGACGGAAGTCTCCAGCCGTCAGGGCAGGGTCCCTGTATATTCGTGGCTGACCATAAAGTAATGTCATGACCGAGCACC
>JAISBL010000053.1 GCA_031266215.1 Tannerellaceae bacterium
CTACCGGCGCTGCATCCGTACAGTTGTATTATGTGAGTGCGACAAATGTCAAACCTACCCTCACCTCGATTGAGGCCCTTAACGGCACGCACGCTGAAGCTATCAATGTTGGCATCAGCGAACCGGTCGCGATGACTTACACCGCAGGCTACATGAGCACTGTCACTATCACTCTGCACAAGACGACCGTGCCTGTTGACCTAGAAGTCAGGCTCACCGGCAACAGCGGCGATGCGCAGACAGTCAAGGTTATAAGCGTGCCACCGTATACCGATACCAGGTATCCTTCCAGTGCGCCGTACAAGCCTGTGCTTGTCGGTGGAAGATACTGGGCGCCGTTTAACGTAGGGGCTACCGAACTGGCTGTGAATACTGCTATCCCGGCTACCCTGGCGCAGGGCGGTTATTATTTCCAGTGGGGGACGCAATACTCCTCTGGCTCCCGCGGCAGACGAAAATCCGGGAGTACTACCGCTTACAAGAGTAGCCGGCCCTATTGCAAGTGTTGAGGTTGCCGAAGGCGCTGATTACGCAAATAAAGCTATTGGCAACGCTAGCGCCAGTCTCACGGGTGACTGGACAACCCGTAATGACAATCTCTGGTCGGGCGCAAGAGCGCAGGGGCCATGTCCCGACGGCTGGAAGGTTCCTACCTTTGCAGAGAGCCAGCTTCTGACAAACACTTATGGTGGCGCCAGGGGTGCATACATCTCCGATGCTGATAAAAGGTTCCGGTTTAACGGTGATACGGGTGAGTATCTTTATGTTGCGCCAAGAGGATTTTATACCGGCACAACGTTTACTGGTACTGATGCTGCTAACCAGAATGGATCCACGTGGGCAGCCACCAGTGCCAGCACTAATTCGCAGTTCATCTATGTTCAGTTGAGCGCAGTTGTAGGCAACGCGACAGGAGTTGCGCGTAGTTGGGCTATGCCGGTACGCTGCATCCAACAATAATATAAAACCAATTTGGAGTAATACCCAGGGCCTTACCTTAGCATGTGAAGATATGCGTTTTTCGGGGCGGGCGTCTTTTCCTCCGGGTGAATCCGGTGAAAGACGCCCGCTGCTTTTTGCCGCCATTGCATGTTATCGTGCAGTCTTTAAGACTTAATGTCTTTAAGTCCTCAGGGCCTTATCTGCAAAACTCAGCAATTGCGAGTAAATCAAATGAGCAATTGTTAGTGATGCAAATGGGCATTTGCCGCAGTAATTGACGATCAGGTAAAAGTGTTTTCTTATACCCGGCTCAGGTATTGAGACAGCGCCGGCCGGTTATGCAGGCCGTCAGGATTTTGTTTTAAACGGGAAAATGACTAATATTGCGCACCTTAAAAAAAGAAATCGAAATTAACTCATGTAATAAAAAGTTTGATTATGAAACATCTTTCCCTTTGTGTTATCGCATTATCCACCTTTGTATCCTGCCAAACGCACAAAACAGAAACGCCGGAACAAGCCACATTCGTTACAGACGCTTATCAGCAACATCTTCTGGATTCCATCCTGCAATACGGACTGGACAGGGAAGCGCTGTTCACCCTGCTGGGAAACGTTAAGCCCATGAGCTCGGTCATCACGTTCTATTACCCGGTAGCTAATGTTGACAGTAGCCGCAGAACAGACGCAACCGTCCTCAGCCGCGCCGAACATGGCCGGTATCTTGATGAGATGCAGTCCATACAATATCTTATGAATAATATGGACCTGCCTGACATACGCTTTATCACGCTGCCATACCAGGAGGCGCATGAAGACAAACGTATCATTCAGATCAGCGCAGTCAGGCTCAGTATGCTCGACAGCCTGCTGAAAAAACAGGAGAGCTTCTTCGGACAGTTCGGACTGGTGCCCGGCACCGATCCTAACGTTGTCGCCAGCGTTATAGAGAATGCCGGCGTCTACGAACGCTACCGGGGGTATGGCTATCTGTTTGGATACCCCGACCATGCGGTAGACTTTTTCGTACAGGCGTCACTGGAGCTTAATACTACCGGGACGTTCATCGAACGCAGGTTTTTCAATATCCCCGCCTACGCAGGGGAAGGCTATTTCGTATATGCCAATCCGGACGGTTATGAGCCGTCGGACGTTGACTCTGCCATTTATTACAGGGCGCATGACGTATTATCAGGGTATGAACATATCCGTCAAAACTATCTGAACGCCGACAGTACCGTGCAGGCATACCGGTTGCTTCAGGATTTCTTCCGCCACAACTGATCCACTCTATCCTTCTCTGATGAGTAAAACGAAAATAGCGAAGATCGGCGCCTTCACGGGCCTTTCTATCGTAGTGGCCAATATGATTGGTACGGGCGCCTTCACGAGCCTGGGATTCCAGACTGAGGAATTGCACAATACCTTCAGCATACTGTCCCTTTGGATACTGGGAGGCGTACTGGCCCTGTCGGGCGCTTTCAGCTATGCGGAGGTGGGGACGGTGATAAGGAAGTCCGGGGGCGAATACGCCTTCCTTTCGCATATATACCACCCTTTTGTGGGTTACCTTTCGGGGTGGATCTCGCTGACGGTGGGCTTTGCCGCGCCGGTAGCCCTTTCCGCCATCGCCTTTATGGAGTATCTGCCTTTAGAGGTAGCTTATCCCCGGATAACCGGGATATTGTTGATAGCGGGCATAACGCTTGTTCACAGCTATAACCTGAAGTCCAGTTCCACATTCCAGAATATCAGCACCTCCTTTAAGATACTCCTCATACTGGCCCTCATCATCACAGGTATGGTAGCTGCGGGAGGGACAGATAATGCTATCGACCTGCGGCCGTCATACCTTTCCGAGGTCACATCCGCCGCCTTTGCCGTTAGCCTGATCTACGTGAGTTACTCGTATTCGGGGTGGAATGCGGCGGCTTATATATCCGAAGAGTTCAGGAATCCCAGGCGATCACTGCCCATAGCTCTTATAGGCGGGACGCTTCTGGTTACTACATTATATACACTGTTGCAATACGTATTCTTAAAGCATATTCCCCCGGCGGAGCTTACCGGATCGATCAATCTCGGATACATTGCCGTCGACCGCATGCTTGGTCAGGGCTTTGCCGGCTTCTTCGGCAGCGCCATATCCTTACTGCTCATATCCGGCATAAGCGCAATGGTGTGGGTAGGGCCAAGGGTGACGGCCAGTATAGCCGGTGAACATGCATTATGGCGGTACTTCAGGAATAATGCCAAAGGGATGCCGGTTAAAGCCCTCTGGCTGCAATTCGCCATCAGCGCGCTGCTGCTGGTGACAGGCACATTTGAACAGATAATGATATACTGCGGGATACTGCTGACAATATCTACCCTGCTGGTTGTAACAGGCGTCTTCATACTGAGGCGCAGGAATCCGGCGGGTACAGGATATAAAAGTCCGCTCTTCCCGCTGTTCCAGGTGATCTTCATCGCAATATCGCTGTGGATGATCGCCTTCGCCCTGGTCCATAATCCATATGAAACGCTCATCGGACTGATCAACCTGGCCGTGGGGGGCGCAACCTATTTTGCAGGCAAATTACCTATTACTGGGTATTTGGCTGATAAGAAGTAACATGTATTTTCGCAACAATTTTTAATAAGCCGACAGTCTCTGTGAATACTCTGAAGATCCTATTGTTATTTGTCCTGCTCATCCGTCCGGCAGTTCTTTTTCCACAGGATAAAACGAACACCAGGTATTACGACTTTACCGGAACTATTATCGACGATGACACGCAAAAGCCCATCGAGGTCTGCGTGATAAGCATACCCGACATGCAACTGTGGGCCATAACAGACGAGGCCGGGCGTTTCTCCATCCCCGGTCTTAAAGCCGGGAATTACAGCTACGAAATATCCTACCTGGGCTACCGCAAACATAACGGAAGCATCACACTGGGCGGAAGAACACGCAGCATAGTGATCAGGCTGGAAGCACAGAGCCTGGCGCTGAAAGAGGTGACGGTTACGGCTAAGGAGACAAAGATGAGGTCGGCTTCGGTAATCGATCAGACAGCGATACAGCACATCCAGGCAAAATCGGTAGAAGACATGTTGCAACTGGTCCCTGGCGGACTTACCAAAAACCCTGATCTGGCAACAGCCGGGCAGGCTTACGTCCGCGAAATATCGGTCAACGCCAATAACTCTATGGGCACGACGGTGCTGGTCGACGGCGCCCCGCTGTCCAACGATGCCAATATACAGATACTGTCTGCGGCAAGGAGCGGGATAAGGCTGTCGGACAGCGAATCGTCGGGCCGCACCTACCAGACGACGGCCGGAAGGGGGTATGACCTGCGGACAATCTCGCCCGACAACGTCGAGTCGGTAGAGATCATCCGCGGAATAGCCGGGGTTGAATACGGCAACCTGACGTCGGGCGCCATGATAATAAAGACAAAGTCCGGCGCTACGCCCCTCGAAATAAAGGCCAAGACCGACGAGTTCTCCAAGATGTTCTACGGCGGCAAAGGATTCTCCCTCGGACCCGGAGCCGGAGCGCTCAACCTGTCGCTCGATTATACGCAGTCTTACACCGACGTGAGGAAGAAGTATGAAGGCTATGACCGGATAACGTCTAACGTGGGTTACTCAAACGTCTTTATGAAACAGACAATACCACTGACGTTCAACCTGCGCCTGGCTTACTTCCGCAATGTCAACAGCCGCAGGTCAGACCCGCAACTGAGGCAACAGGAACGGATAGAAAACAAGAACCAGGGCTGGAGGCTCGCCCTCGAAGGTAACTGGAGGCTCAACTCCCGTCTGGTATCCAACCTTGATTACAGCTTTATGGTAAGTCGCAGCCATCAGGAGGATTACGAAAAACGTTTCACCGTACTGCATACCGGAATAACTCCTATCGCCGAATCGACCGTGGACGGGGAGTTTGAGTCCCGCTACCTGAATGCTTCCTACTACTCGGAGCGTACCGTGGACGGGAAGCCTCTTAATATATTCGCCCAGATAAAGGCTAACAAGCTGATACAACTGGGTGAAAATGCCTTTACCAACCTGAAGATAGGCGGCGACTGGAAGCGGGATTCCAACGACGGCGACGGACTTGTATTCGACCCTCTCTACCCTCCGGTTATCAACTCCGTGCAGACGCTCCGCCCGCGCTCCTACAAGTCCATCCCGGCCCTCAATACCGGATCGGTCTTTATAGAGAACAAGACGCAACTGCCCATAGGCTCCACCCTGCTGACATTGCAGGGAGGCGTCAGGCTGTCAAATATGTTCACCGATCCCGGCGTGCGCCGTGGAGGGGATATACGTAAGGCGGAGCCTCGCGTCAATATGGAGTACCGCGTGCTGGACGGTTCAGACAATCGTCTGTTCTCCAGCCTCAGCCTCACAGGAGGTTTCGGGATATCCGCCAAAATGCCCTCGCTGGTGTACCTGTACCCCGACAAGGCTTACTTTGACGAAAGCAGCATCACGTATCTGAAATCAGACCTGTCAAGAGGTCTGGCAGTAATGACTACCAAAATAGTGTCCGACACTTCCAACCCTGATCTTAAAGCGGCCGTAAGCAGCAAATACGAAGTGGGGCTGTCGGCGGCCGTCGGCAAGGTGACGGGTAACGTCACTTTCTTTTACGAACGCATAAAAGACGAGTTCGGCTTCACCTCAGTGCCCGTCATCATCCCCTATAACTCATACTCCATACCGGCGCCGGGAGCCGGCGAGAGCAGGATAGAAGACTTTTACTATAAGGACGGGGCGGTCTATTATACACAGGGCGGAGCCGTATTGCCTGCCTCACAGACTACGATGCACAACATACGCTCTTACTCGATGGCGTCTAACCGGAGCGAAACGACCAAAAAGGGTATTGAATACAGTATTAACGCAGGGCAGATACCGGCGCTGAAAACATCAGTCGTGATAGACGGCGCCTGGCTGCACATCAGGCATCAGAACAACGAGCCTTTGTGGCAGGACGTCATCACAACACTGGGCACAGATTATCCCTACATGCCGCTTATGCCATCCGGATCAGGGTCGGTCAGCAGCAGGGTGAACACTAACTTCCGCTTTATTACGCATATTCCTAACCTGAAGATGGTCTTTTCAACCACGGCGCAGGTGGTGTGGAGTGAAACCTCGCAGAACATATACGAAGGCCCCGGCGGAGAGCCGGCTTACTATATGACTATCGACCCCGGGAGCAGCGCGCAGGAGGCCAAAGCGCATGTAAACCCAATCGGCTTTATCGACAAGGGTGGCAATTACACGCCCTGGGAGGCCGGCCATTACGATGTTTACCAATACCGCAGGATGGTGACCGTATACGCGCATAACAACTACTTCGGTCGCGAATCGTACCCGGTGACCGCAATACTGAACTTCAAACTGACGAAGGAGTTCAGCCGCGTGCTCGACCTGTCTTTCATTGCCAACAACTTCCTGAACTTCTCGGGAAAGTATAAACTGAGAACAAGCTCCGGATACGCCAATCTGACCATTCCGCTGTATTTCGGAGCAGAGATAACAATCAAACTATAACATTTAAAACCAAATGATCATGTTTAAAAGACTACTATTTTTATTTGCATTGCCGATTGCCGCGCTGACTTTTACATCGTGCGGAGATAATGATGAGCCGGAAGTGGCCAAGAATTATGAAGTGACTGTCTCACTGGCTGCGCCCGACGGCGTTTCCCTTCAGGACATCACTGACCTGAAGGTCGTTGTGGTAAACAAAATCTCCGGAGCAGAGACAAACCTCTCCGTGGATGGCGGAACGGCTAAGCAGACGCTTGCCGCGGGCGAATATGACTTCCGCGCTTCGGGTACGGCGGGCGACTTCAAGCTCAACGGACTGGCCAGCGCCTCGGTATACGAGAACAAGAGCGTGAGCATAGAACTTAGTATCGTGTCGGGCGCCGGACTTGTTTTCAAGGAGATATACTACACCGGCGTGATGAGCTACTACTGGAAAGACGGCTTCTTTGAACTGTACAACAACTCCGATGAGGTGCAATACCTCGACGGCCTCATCGTGGGCATCGTTGACGGCGGGTTCGGAGTGCAGTCGCCCTGGGCCGATGAGAACGGCAACCTGCCTTCGCGCTATCCGCTGACCAACATTACCATCTACTTCCCCGGTTCCGGGACGCAGTATCCGGTGCAACCGGGCAAGAGTGTTGTAGTGGCCACGGTAGCCATCAACCATTCGGCGCGCGAGCTGACCGACGAAGATGTGACTTCGCCCGTAGACCTGAGCCATGCCGACTGGAATATCTACGTCCCGACGCAGGCGTCGGATATTGAGGTAGAGGGAATACCCAACACTCTGGTGGCCCACAGTACATGGGGCCTAGACTTTATGCCGGGTGTGAACGGCGCAGCCCTTATACTGGCTAAACTCCCCGAAGGAAAGACTGTGCCTGATTTCGTATCAGACCCCGCCAATTTCCAGAAAACGCCGGGCAGCGAACTGTGGGATCAACTGATGATACCTAACGAATACGTCGTCGATGGCGTAGATATAGTATATTCCACGGAAGGACAGCAGTTCAAACGCCTCCTTCCGTCTCAGGACGTCGGCATGGCCTGGGTTTACGGCGACGCGCCCGGGACCGAGTCTGCCTATACCGGCAAAAGCCTCCGCCGCAAAGTGATAGCTCTCACGTCTGAAGGCAGGTATGTCTACAAGGATACCAATAACTCCAGCGAAGACTTCATTATCGGCGGGCAGACACCCACACCGGGCCGGCATGATTTCGCAATAGACCGTTAATAGTGCATAAAAGGAGCGATTCCCCGGCGGCGGCAGACAGGGAGAGAATGGTGCAACTCTCCCGGCACGCCGCGGGTATCGCCCCACTCATAACTCACAGGAAAATGATACCAGCGTATAAACTGTTCATAATATCTCTCCTACCCTGCTGTTGTCTCGCTCAAACGGAAACGCAGACCGCCGGCGGCGGGTGGAAGGAAAAGGCGCTCTACCGGGAGTTGCTTCGCCTTGACGACCCGCTTTACACCAGCCATAACCCGGTCTACATATCAGACGCACCCTCAACAAGCCTTACAATCTTCGACGTCACACGCTCATCGCAGAGCGGCAGTTACAAACCCATCAGCAGCGCAGGGACCGAAGAGCGCGGGACAGGCCGTATCTACGGCATCAGAAAAACCGGCCCCATCGCCTTTGAAGGCTCCATTGAATACGCCAATGAGACGCTGGGCGACAAGAAATGGGGCAACTACCTCTTCATATCCGACGATAACCCGTTCTTCATCTCCGACTCCTTAGTAACAAACTACGGCACAGAGCTGTTCAGGCTCGAAGGCGCTCTCTCATACCAGGTCAGTCCCCGCTGGAAGGCCGCCCTGAAGGCAACCTACCATGTCGGGACGCTCGCCGGACAGTCAGACCCCCGCCCCTGGACAAAAGGCATGCGCTTCTCGCTCAATCCCGGAACCAGTTACCGCCTGTCGGAGCAGTTCCTCATCGGAGCCTCGGCCGCATACGGGCGCCTGGGCGAGTCGGTCAACTATACAGTGGTCAACACCAGCGAGCCAAATGTCAACACCATCTTCCTCTTCAAAGGATTAGGGAACCCCGAACTAAAGAACGCCATCGGATACAAACGCACCTACGAAGGTGGTGAATACCGGGCCGACGTACAGATGTTATGGCGCCCGCTGCCTTCGCTCTACAACCTTTTCGAAGCCGGCTACAGCCAGGCATGGGAATATGCCGATGACGGAGACGCAGGCTTCAACTACAAAGGCGGCGACTACAAGGCGGCCGGCTGGCAGATATCCGACCTCCTGCGACTTGTAACCCCCGCGGCCACGCACAGCGTCACCATCGCGGCCGGCAGCAAAAGCACAGACGGCATCTGGTACATACAGACACAATCCACCGACAAAGACGGCAACATCGTCTGGGCCGTAAGGGACAAATCCATCGCCCACAAAGAGCAGACCCTCCGCACCTCGTTCGGCTACACGGCAGACCTGCGCAACAGAGACGGCATACCCCGCCTCGCCGTACGCCTCTCCGCCGCCTACGTCAACACCACCATAAAGCAATACCCCGATCTGTACAACGCCCGGTACAGCCTGGCGACATACAGCGGCGGCCTCACCAAACACTTCTTCATCCGTGGCAACAGCCTTCTCAGCCTGTCGGCAGACTTCACGCTTGCCACAAGCCACCGGTACTTTACGGAAGCCTCCGGCTCAAGGCTGGAGTCCCCCTACCTGGACCCCGCCTTCAGGGCAGCCGTCAGTTCGTACGGCGAGATGGCGTTCGGCACAACCTGGCAGAAACCTCTCTCGCTACGTTCCAACACCTTCCTGCTGGGCTTCCGCGCCGTAAGTTTGCTGAATATATACAAAGGTCCGGCCTCCGACGTTAGCGTCTTCCTCACCTTCTGAAGAAGCATTAGCTCTTCACAGCTATGCTTGTGGACTCTCCACAGCTATGCCTGTGGACTCTCCACAGCTATGCCTGTGGACTCTCCACAGCTATGCCTGTGGACTCCCCACAGCTATGCCTGTGGACTCTCCACAGCTATGCCTGTTGGCTCCCCACAGCTATGCCTGTTGGCTCCCCACAGCTATGCCTGTGGATTCCCCACAGCTATGCCTGTGGACTCTCCACAGGTATGTTTGTGGACTTCCCCCAAGTATGCCTGTGGATTCCCCCCAAGGCACCTTGTTGACCCTCCAACCTGAGAGATAAGGCGGCGTTCCTGTAAAACGACCAATACGTTTGCATGATGGTCATTCTACAGAGGCGCATCAGGTTATGCAAAGAGCGATGCCGGTTTTTCTTACGTCGAACCCGGATTCTTAAATGCGTCTGCCCTGCGCCGGGCAATAACGGGAGTGCGAGGGGTGAAGGATTATTTTTATACCTTTGTGTCACAAAGAAATTTAATAACGGCTATGGATAATAATTATATCGTATCGGCAAGGAAATACCGTCCTTCTACCTTTCGTAGCGTAGTGGGCCAGAAGTCGCTCACAACAACCCTTAAACATGCTATTGCCGGCAATAAGCTGGCGCACGCTTATCTCTTCTGCGGGCCAAGGGGGGTGGGTAAGACTTCGTGCGCGCGCATCTTCGCGAAGACTATCAACTGCCTCAGTCCTGCGGCGGATGGAGAGGCCTGCAACTCGTGTGAGTCGTGCCTGGCCCTTGACGAGCAGCGTTCTTATAATATTCACGAACTCGACGCGGCGTCCAACAACTCGGTAGACGACATACGCGCCCTTATCGACCAGGTGCGCATACCTCCCGCCATAGGCAGGTACAAGGTTTTTATCATCGACGAGGTGCATATGCTGAGTTCGCAGGCTTTCAACGCCTTCCTCAAGACTCTGGAAGAACCTCCGCGCCATGTTCTTTTTATCCTTGCCACTACGGAGAAGCATAAGGTGCTGCCTACGATCCTGTCGCGTTGCCAGATATATGACTTCTCGCGCATATCTGTCTCCGACATTGTGGAGCATCTGGAATATGTGGCGGAGAGCGAGAATGTGAAGACCGAACCGGAGGCGCTTAACGTCATCGCCCAGAAAGCCGACGGCGGTATGCGCGACGCGCTGTCGATATTCGACCAGGCGGTCAGCTTTACTAACGGTAATATTACATACCAGGCCGTTATTGACAATCTCAACGTGCTTGATTACGAGTATTACTTCCGCCTCGTCGACAATATGCTGGATGGTAACGCCAGGCAGGCTGTGCTGACGCTTAACGAAATACTGAGCCGGGGATTCGACGGGCAGAATGTAGTCACCGGCCTGGCTTCGCACTTCCGCGATTTGTTTGTCTGCAAGGATGAATCCACCCTTATCCTGTTTGAAGTAGGCGCCTCCATACGCGAGCGATACAGGGAGACCTCCGGACGTTGTTCCGATGCATTCCTCTACAAGGCTATCGAGATAACCAATAACTGTGACCTGAACTACCGCGTCAGTCGCAACAAACGGCTGATGCTTGAGCTGACCCTCATCCAACTCTGCCAGTTGACGCGTTCTCCACAGGACGATGACAGTAAAAAAAAACGCCTGATCAGTCCTATTGACACTTCTCAGGAGCAGCCGGCGCAGGCGGTAGCGGCACCTCTCCCCCACCCTGCCTCCGCCGTCTCCGCCACGCGCAAGACGGCCGAACAGCCGGAGAAGCCCCCTCCGCCTCACATCATATCTACTTCCATAAAGAAAATGAAAAAGGAAGAAGCGCCGTCTGCCGGCAGTCCGGCGCATGAGGATGAACAGTTGGCGGCCGTAGACCCCTCCGGCCTGATTAAATACTGGGACGAATATGCCGCGGCGATGGAGGGCAATGCATACCTGAAGAGTACAATGGCAAACTGTAAGCCTGTTTTGCTGGAGGACTATTGCTTTGAAGTATCGGTACACAACCCCGGACAGCAGGACGAATTGCTGAACGACAGCGTCAGGCTGCTGCCTTACCTGCGCAGGCACCTGAAAAATACACGTCTCCGGATGCGCGTCCGCATAAGTGAGACAAATGAAAAGAAACTGGCCTACACCTCGACTGAGAAATACGAGCATCTTTTGAATATCAACCCTCTCCTCGGCAACCTCAAGGAGGAATTTAACCTTTTGCCGGACTAATGCACCGGACTGACCTTTATGTGCAAATACATATATTACTGCCTATATACGTTCCTGCTGGCAGCCGCCGGCGCGCTTCATGCCCAGGAATGGGGTAACCCGTTCGCTTTCCCCATCCTTCTGAGCGGAAACTTCGGAGAGCTGCGAAGCGACCATTTTCATGCAGGGATCGACTTCAAGACCCAGAGCGTAGAAGGGAAGACCGTACGCGCCGTACGCGAAGGATACGTAGCCCGCATCGTCGTCAGCCCCTGGGGATACGGTAATGCGCTTTATCTCAACCACCCCAACGGGGCGACCACCGTATATGGCCACCTGCAACGCTTTGCCGACCCGATAGCCGCCTGGGTCAAAGAGCAGCAGTACGCCTCAGAGAGCTTCCAGGCAGACCTGGAGCTTCCTCCCGGACAGTTCCCCGTCAAAAAAGGTCAGCCCATCGCCCTGGGAGGCAACACCGGCAGCTCCGCCGGGCCTCATCTGCACTTTGAGTTGCGCGACACGGAAACGGGGACATTGTACGACCCTCTGGAGTGTTACCGTGAACAGGTGAAAGATACCCGTCCGCCCCGGATAGACGGCTTCATGGTGTATCCGGTGGAAGGAAACGGCGTTGTGAACGGAAGCCGTAAGAGCATGGAGATAAAGAAAAACGCCACTCCGGCGAAGATAGAAGCCTGGGGAGACATAGCCCTTGCGGTGAAAGGGTATGACTATATGGATGGAACGACCAATATATACGGCGTCAGGAGGCTGGCGATGGCGGTAGATAACCACATGATATTCGACAGCCACATGAACAGTCTGGCTCCATCCGAAACACGTTATATCAACAGCTTTATCGACTACGAAGCATGGAAGCTGCACCGCAGCTTTTATATGAAGACATTCGTAGAGCCGGGCAACAGGCTGAGCTTCATCAAACACGAAGGCCGCGGCATAATGCGGATAGACGAAGAACGTACCTACCGGATAACCTTCCGCCTGAGAGACCTGTTTGGGAACCAGGCGCAATATACGCTCACGGTCGAAGGTAAAAAGCAGGACATACCCGCGCCGGAGACCGAAGGGGAGTATTTTCACTGGAAGAGTGAAAACCGCTTCGGAGCTAAAGGTATACGTCTTGTCATCCCGGCCGGGAACCTTTACGACGACGTCTATTTCCGTTACAGCGTGCGGTCCGCCGCCGGGGGAGAATTGTCAGACGTCCACACCCTGCATGACCGCCCCGTCCCGGTTCACGACAAAGCGGTACTGTCGCTGCATTTGCAGTCGGACACGCTCGACGGCGCCCGCAAATACGGTATTGTGAGGATACAGAACAAACGCGCTGTCTGGATAGGCGGCGTGTACAGGAACAGGTGGATAGAAACCGGCATACGCGATTTCGGGAGCTATACGATTATGAAGGATGTCCGCCCTCCGGTCATCACGCCTGTTAATCCCGGCAAATGGACATCCGTCCTGCGCATCGACCTGCGCATATCCGACGACCTTAGCGGCGTACAAACCTTCCGGGGCGAGATAGACGGACAGTTCGCCCTCTTTGAATTCGACGGTAAAAAGGGCCTCGTAACCTATCGTTTCGACAAGGAGCGCCTTGAACGCGGCGAGCATAACCTGAGATTTACCGTTACAGACGCCTGTGGCAACCAGGCGGAGTATAAACGCTTATTTATTTGGTAGCTATATGGTTTTTTCTAAATTTGCGTCCTGTTATTGACAACACAAAGTATAAAGTATAATGAAACGAGCATGTGATAAATAAAACATACTGCGAGTTCAATACCTACGTTAATTAATATTTTATTCGTATGAAAACAAAAGAACAATTTCTGCAAATTCTAAGCCGGTTCCAGCAAAACGACACCATTGTTTCTGTTGAGCCTTTTGGTAACGGACATATCAACGATACCCTGAAAGTATGCGTAAGCGGCGGAACGCCCAAATACATACTGCAACGTATCAACCACCATATATTCACGAACGTAGATATGCTCCAGGATAATATACGCATTGTAACGGAGCATATCCGTAAAAAGCTGGAAGAGCGCGGGGAGACGGATACAGACCGCAAAGTGCTGACCTTCATCCCGGCCCTGGACGGCAGGTACTACTACTCAGACGGGGAAAGTTACTGGAGGCTCTGCCTCTTTATTCCGCGCAGCCGCAGTTACGAGGCGGTCACTCCTGAGTTGTCATTCCAGGCGGGAAGGGCCTTCGGCGATTTCCAGTCCATGCTTGCCGACATACCCGAAGGGCGGCTGGGCGAAACGATCCCCAACTTCCATAACATGGAGTTTCGCCTCAGCCAGTTTCAGGACGCACTGAAAGCAAACCCGGCCGGCCGCGCCGCTGAGGTGAAAGACCTGACCGGCGAAATAACCGTGCGGATGAAAGATATGTGCATCCAGGAAGACCTGCACCGGGCCGGAAAACTGAAGAAACGCATCAACCACTGCGACACCAAAGTCAATAACGTAATGTTTGACGAAGAAGGAAAGGTGCTTTGCGTTATCGACCTCGACACTGTGATGCCCGGATTCGTGCTTTCGGACATAGGCGACTTTATCCGTACGGGAGCCAATACGGGTGCGGAAGATGACGAAAACCTAGACAATGTATCCGTTGACATGGAGATTTTCAAAGCCTATGCCAGAGGGTATATGGAGACTGCCCGGTCGTTCCTCACGCCTCTTGAAATAAGTCTTCTTCCTTACGGAGGACGCCTGCTGACATATATGCAGACCGTCAGGTTCCTGACCGACTATCTCAATGGAGATACCTATTATAAGATACACCACCCCGGACATAACCTGCAACGGACGAAAGCGCAGTTCAAACTACTTCAAAGCCTCGAAGCCCATGCCGGCGAGATGGATGACTTTATGAAGAAATGGATATAAAAAACGTATAATATGAAATTCTACTTCTACGTCCGGCTATGTGCCGCCGGATTAGCACTGCTTCTTTTTGTAAATTGTTCTGAAAGCACTAACACCACAGAGGAGAGTGAAGGTTTTGTTCCCGGCGAACAAATCATGCGCTCTTTTGAAGCCAGATACCCGCAGGCGACAGGGGTCGTATGGTCGGTCGAAGAAGGATACTACGTGGCTGATTTCACGCTTAACTCACAGACAGCTTCCGCATGGTTCGCATCAAACGGCGAATTGTCCCTTGGGAAGATCCCGGCCTCTTACAGCGAACAGGTGGAGCCTGTGGTTTCCGGGGCTTTAGCCAGTACAGCCTATGCCAAATGGGTGGTCAAAGGAGCATATGTGCTCGATCGCAGACTGTTGACCCCTGTGTATGGCGTCAATATGACCAACAACCATATATCCTCAAATCTGTATTTCACGCAGAACGGAGACTTCATCAAGGTTATAGACGATGTACACCATCGCACGGATGTGCCCGTAGTCATTCCCTCCGCGCTGATAAGAGCGATAGATAATCTGTTTACGGGTATTGAAATCGTAGACGTGTCGGTGATCGACGCCGTAAACTCTGAGATAAGCGTTGGGATACTCAGGGAAGAAACTTACCTGACGGCCATCTTCAACAAGAACTATGTGTGGATAGTCAACTTCTGGAACCTGACGCCTGAGACCGTCCCGCAAAACGTATGGAATGGATTTAAGGCCTCTCCCTACGCCGATCTCCAATTGTCGCGCATCCGCTCGATGCAGAATGCCACTACAACGACTTACCTGTTCTACCTCATCAGGAACAATAAGACCATGATCGCCGAATTTAACAGTGACGGGCGCCTGACCACCATCATATCCAGGGAACATGTCATGGCGAAATATTTGTTGACAATATAATACATCGAATACGTATTTTTCTGTGGCGTGAACGTTTCAACGGCCGTAAGGTATCCCGACTTTCCGGGTTTGAAAGGAGAGATGCACAGGTGTTCGCGGAGATATACCCCTCTGCTCCCGATGAGTTTAAATAACGCCTCCTTGGCGCACCAGCAGACAAGCAGATGCTCCGTTTCATGCTCCGGGCATATCATAGCTTCTTCTTCCGGGCGCATGAAGCGGCTGCGTACACGGTTTACACGATCGTCAATGTATTCGATGTCAATGCCGGCAGGGCCTTGTTCGCTCAGTATTACGGCGGCATATCCGGTAGTGTGAGAGGCGCTGAAATACAGTTTTTTCTCAGGCAGGTAAGGCGCTCCGCCGGAGTGGTATGCGATGGCAGTCTCCTCGCCGAGGAGTTCTTTAAGCAGTACGCGTACAGCCAACCATTCCCGCCGGCGTTTTTCCGGCCGGACAGATGTCATAGGATTAATGTAGTCGTAGCGCGTCAGTTGCTTTAGCAGTTCGTCCTCGCTTTCTTCTATCTTCCATACTCCCCAGACCGGCGGCTGGATGTGTCTCATGAACAAAGGCATTACTTTTTCCAGCTAAAGGATTGAATAAGTTCCAGCACGTCGGCTTTCAGGTATTGCATCACGGGCGCCAGCGAGTCGGCCGCGGCAGTCCGGTCATACAGCAATGCTCCGCGGAAGAAATGCTCCGCGCTGTCTGTCAGCGTAAATTGCAATGGGGCCGCCGAATCGCCGCCTGATTCATATAACATAGCGTATATGCCTGCCTGTGGGTTTTCGTAAGCCTGCTGCGTGATGCGTCCTCCGTTCTTTACCTGGCGTGCAACCAGCGCGCGCGATTCGTCTACAGCCATTTCAAGCGTGGAAGGAGTAACCGGCAGGTAGCTGCAATAGATGGTCGCCCCCAGTGAAGGGTAAGACAGATTGATCCATCCTGAGGAGGCTTCTGTTTCCGGGGGGATATCTGCTGTTGCAAGCGACGATATGCTGAAGGTGCATGGAATGCCGTCAGGCGAAAGCGTCGTATATACAGGCTCCGGCAGTTCGATGCGGAAGTATCCGCGTGGTTTTGGCGTATAATGCTGTGTACATGAAAAGATCGTACATATGCATATAATTAATGGGATGTACTTCCCTGCATGGCGAATGGAACGGGCGTTCCATAGTGAATGGAACGGGCGTTCCATAGCGAGTGGAACGGGCGTTCCATAGCGAGTGGAATGGGCGTTCCATAGCGGGGAGCCGCATTACCATGTGCATGCGCATGTCAGAACGGGAGATCGTCGGATTCGTTATCCGTTGAAGATAGCGGCGGTTCTGTAATTTGGCCGGACGGTTCGGCCTTCGTTTGTGCAGGCCGGTCCGGGGCGGTAGACTGAGCTTCGGCGCCTTGTCTGTTACCTGTATTGAAAAACTCTACCCTGTCGGCGTAAATCTCCGTTACATAGCGTTTGATACCGGCCTGGTCGTCGTAATTGCGGGAGCGTATTTTACCCTCCACATAGACGGATGAGCCTTTCCTGACCCATTTTTCCACGAAAGAAACCTGGTCGCGGCGCACAACGATATTGTGCCACTCGGTGCGTTCGGGCACTTCCGTACCGTTTGACAGTTTGTATCCTCTTTCCGAAGTTGCCATCGGAAAATTGGCGATAGCGGCCCCGCTGTCAAAATAGCGTACGTCGGGATCCTTGCCTACATTGCCGATCAATATTACCTTATTCAGTGACATAGCTTACTTCCTTCCTTTTTAGTTTGCGCACAAAGGAATAGAAATTCACCCACAAAGACAAACCAGTTTTGTTTGTTTTTAAACTTTTTTTGATTGACGCTAAACCTTTTTTCCTGCAAAACTGCTTACTATTGCAGACTGTAAAATAAATCTTATTAAAATATCATGGAAACGTACATAGGCATTGATTTGGGAGGTACCAAAATACTGATCGGGGAACTTGATAGTTGTGGGAATATCCTGAAATACAAGAAATACGAGTCGGCTTTTTTCAACCAGCAATCGGCTCTGGATATAATAAAAGAATCGCTGGACGATTATATCCGTACGATCGGCTGGATAGATGGCAAGCCTCTTGGAATGGGCGTAGGATTAATCGGAAGGGTAGATGCAGAGCAGGGAATATGGTTGCAGATAGACCCGAAAAGGACACAGCCGATACCACTGGCCAAAGAGTTGGCCGGGCATTACGGAATACCCTGTTTTATCGACAACGACGTGAAGGTGGCAACCCGCGCCGAACAGCAGTTTGGTTTCGGGCAAATCTCCCGTAATTTCATCTATGTGAACATAGGGACAGGCATAGCTGCCGGATCTGTTGTGAACGGCGTGCAGATACGGGGAAGTCATTTCAATGCAGGGGAGGTAGGACACACGCAGGTTGGCGTCAATCTCGGACTTAAGTGCGGATGCGGACGAACAGACTGCGTTGAGCTGATTGCTTCGGCCGCCGGTCTCGACTTATGTGCAAGGACGTTGAAGAATGACTATGAAACGAAGCTCAGGTTTCCTGCCGGCGTGGGCGAACGGGTCTCTGTGAACGAGATATTTTCCCTCAGCCGCAAAGGAGATCCTTTATGCGTCCAACTGGTAGAAAATGCTTCACAGGCCCTGGCCAATCTTATAATGAACCTGGTCAGGGTGACCGACCCCGATACTATCGTACTGGGAGGAGGCCTGGTGGCTGACGGATACCTTCATACAAAAACATTGGAAAAGCTGAACCCCACTACGCTGCGCTTTGTAACCAATGGGGTGGTCGTCACCAAATTGAACCCTGTGTTCATCGGGCTGATGGGCGCAGGCGTTATCGCTATGAATGTCTGATTGCAAATATTTTACCGTCTCTATTATGAATATAACCATTGCAGGGAACGAATCCGAATTTGACCGCATCGCCGCCTGGCGGATAATAGGCGAAATGTTAGCTAACCCTCATGCCGTTATTGGCTTGTCAACCGGACAGACTACAAAGAACATGCATGCTGTCGTAGCGCATATTTTCAGTCTTTACCCGTTTGACGTAACACATATTACATTATTCAATGTAGATGAACTGACCAACCTTCCGCGTTCGTACAGAGGCTCGTGCTACACCATGATAAAAGATCAGATAGCCGGGCCGTTAGGTATCGGTGATGAAAATTTCATCATGCCCCCTACCCTGTCCGATGACTTCGAACGTGAATCGGCCATTTTCCAGAAAGCATTGGAAGACAGAGGGGGAATAGACCTCCAGATGCTTGGATTGGGCGCTAACGGTCATATCGGTATCAACCAGCCCGGAACACCATTCGAGAGCCAGACATGGGTGTCGCCTATGGATCCTGATTTCGAGAAAAGGGTGCGTGAAGAGACCCGGACCCCTCCGGAGCATCCTCTGGGAGGCCTTACGCTGGGAATAAAAAACATCATGCGCGCACGTAAGATCGTGCTGGTTGCCAAGGGTGCACATAAGGCTGAGATAGTGAAAAAGATGCTGGAAGGGCCTGTCACAACGGATATTCCGGCCTCGGCGCTGCAACTTCATCCCAACTGCGAGTTCCTGCTCGACGCAGAGGCCGCAGCTTTATTATCCATACACGAAAAATCACATCTATCATGACACAGACAGAAAAACAAGTCAGCTACATCGTCCCATTCATCACGATGGTATTCCTCTTTTTCATTGTAGGATTCCTCACGACAGCCAACACACAGTTCCAGGGGCCTCTTAAAGCGACATTCCTGGAGGGAGTGGGCGATCTGAAAAACACCTTTACTACCCTGATCACCTTTTCATGGTTTCTTGCTTATCCCATCTGCGGCCGTATAGGTTCGGCGTGGACTACACGCGTGGGTTACAAGACGACGCTTATACGTTCGCTCTTTATCATGGTATTAGGGTTGGGCTGTTTTTCGCTTTCCTCATGGTTTACAGTTCACTTCCCGGATGCCAACATGCATATAGGCAGTAATGTAGTGCCTTACGGATTCTTTATCTTCCTGGCCGGTTCGTTCATCGCCGGCGCCTCGGCTACGATTCTCCAGGTTGTGATAAATCCATATCTCACGGCCTGCTACGTTAAGGGTACGCAATCCATCCAGCGCATGGCCATCGGAGGGTCGGCTAATTCTATCGGTACTACGCTTGCTCCTTATTTTGTTGCGGGGATTGTTTTCGGCGGTTTATCGATGGAAGATGTAAAGGTCAGCCAGCTGATGATGCCGTTTTGTTTATTAATGGTGGTCATAGTGCTTGTTGTGTGTGTATTGTACAAGCTGTCTATGCCTGATATAAAAGGAACAAAGGCCGAAGCGGGTGAGAAATTGGAAAAGAGCGTCTGGTCGTTCAGCCACTTAACGCTGGGCGTTGTTTCTATTTTCTTCTACGTGGGCGTAGAAGTATGTATTGGTGCAAATATCAATCTGTACGCCATCGACCAGGGAATGACCGATCCGGCCCTTATGGCTACGCTGTATTGGGGCGGGATGCTTGTCGGGCGACTGATCGGCAGTTCACTGAATACTGTTTCTCCAAGAACGCAACTTACGTTTACTACCATTCTGGCAACAGTGCTTGCCCTTCTGGCTATCGTATTTAATAATCCCTGGTTACTTACAGCCGTAGGATTGTTCCATTCCATCATGTGGGGGGCCATCTTTACCCTTTCGGTAGATAAATTGGGGAAATATACCTCGGTAGCCTCCGGAGTATTTATGATTGGGGTAGTAGGGGGAGCGGTTCTTCCATTGCTACAGGGAGTGCTGGCCGACGCTTTAGCCTCATGGCGCTGGTCGTGGTTCATTGTCGTTTTCGGCGAATTGTTCATGTTGTATTACGCCCTGGCCGGGTCGAGGATTCGTCAGGCAGAGTAAAAAAGGAACTTATGAAGAATTACATGATATGTGCGTCACTGTGTTTGTGTGCGGCGACCGCTGTCGGACAAATGCCTGTCGCGCCCGATGTCGCACTTGCGCAGGACATCATCACTACGGGACTTATACATAGTCCGCTGCCGTTAGATGATTCCCGCTCGTTTGAGGCCGGCGAATTGAAAAAGAAAGTTCTTTACAGCGAGCCCCTGAGCCGTGAGAATGGTATTTCAGACTGGAGGCATACCGGTTGGGGGAGGATAGATTATTCTGAAAAGCAGACTGTTTCAGGTAATGGCAGTCTGAGACTGGCCTTTCCCACACATACGGGCATAAGAGTCAAAGGGAGTGATTCCGACCCCGACTACGGAACCTACGGTAATGCGCGTGCGGTATTCAGCGTAAAAGGTGGTAATTGGGAGAAATATAACAGGATAGCTTTTTCTATTTTCCCTGACTGCGAAGGTGCGCGCGTGGTGAATCTGAATCTGTCGTTCAATTCGGTTTCCCATTTGATAAACCTGGTCAACCGGCAATGGAATCATTGCTTTCTCAACATAGAAAACATACAGCGGACTAAAGTCGATGAGATTGCTTTCGGCGCTTCCATCAAGGGAAAAGACCGGACGACGGGTGATTCGTCTGTTTATTATATCGACCGTATAGAGTTGCAGCAGGTAGAAGATGTGGGTATCGAAAGCGGCTGGATGCCGGCTGCCGGTACGATTGTATATTCCACCTCCGGCTATATGCCTGACGATACGAAAACAGCCGTTGCGAATCTTCCGGGAAGCAATGACCACACCTTTCAGCTTATAGATGTGCAGGGCGGTCTGCCGGTTTTTAAAGGGCAGATCAGACAGGAAAAGACCGGCATAGGCGAGTTTGAGGTAATAGACTTTTCTTCATTTAACCGGCCGGGCTCTTATCAGATTAAGGCGGGCGACGTCACGACGCCTCCTTTCAGTATAGGGGATAATGTCTGGGAAAACTCGCTCTGGCGCACGCTTAACTATATATTCTGTCAGCGTTGCGGATATCCTGTTCCCGGCAAGCATGGCGCCTGTCACATTGACCTTTGTTCGGAACATGACGGGAAAAGTATTTCATATTCGGGCGGCTGGCACGATGCGGGCGACTTATCGCAGCAGACGTTGCAAACAGGCGATGTCGCCTATGCTTTGCTTGAAGCATACAACAAACAGAAAGACAAGAATAAACTCCTGGCCGCCCGCCTGCTTGAAGAGGCGGAATGGGGACTGGAGTTCGTTCTGAAAAACCGTTATGGCGACGGGTACCGCGCCAGCAGCGTGGGACTGCTGATATGGCAGGATGGCGTGTTTGATACATTAGATGATATATCTACGGTGCGAGTGCAGAATCTGGCGTTTGACAACTTCCTGTATGCAGCCTACGAAGCCTATGCCGCAATGTCGATAGACCGCGACCCGGGCCTGCAGGAGTACCTTCGTAAGGTGGCGAAAGAAGATTTTGAGTTTGCCATGAAACGCCATGCAGAGGTGGGCTACGGCGAGTTTATTCATTTCTACGAACATAGTTATAACACGTCCGAGAGCCAGTACATGGCAACTATATCCTGGGCTGCCGGGATGCTTTATAAGTTGACCGGCGAACAGCGTTATGCTGAGCTTGCCGCTGAATATATCCGCTACACCCTGGATTGTCAGCGCAAAAAGCCTGTCGGGAACGGCAAAGCTGCTGTCAATGGTTTTTTCTACCGCGACAAGTCAAAGAAGTCGATAGTTCATTATATACACCAGTCGCGCGAGCAGGTGTATATGCAGGCTCTTACGCTGCTTTGCGAGACACAGCCGAATCATCCCGATTATAATAAATGGGTGGAATCCATACGCTTATACGGCGATTACCTGAAAAGCCTCATGTCTTATACAGCGCCATACGGGATGTTGCCAAGCGGGGTATACCACATCGACGAGCATCAGGACTCAACAAGCTTTTACAGTCTGCACCTTTTCCCTCCCAAAAATGCCAGGGAGTTGTTTGTCGAACAGGTAAAGAATGGCGTGCCACTGGATAAGGAGCACTATATGAAACGGTTCCCGGTATGGTTCAGTATATTCAATGGAAACACGGCGGTTCATTTGTCAGCCGGAAAAGCAGCGGCTATCTGCGGGAACTTCCTTAATGACGAAGATCTGTTAAATATCGGCCGCGAACAAATGTATTGGACAGTAGGTAAGAACCCTTTCGGGCAATCCCTTATCTACGGAGAAGGATATAATTATCCGCAGTTGGACAGCTTTTCGTCCGGAGAGATAGTTGGTGAAATGCCGGTCGGTATCCGTTCGCTCGACAATGAAGACATCCCCTACTGGCCTCAGATCAATAACGCCTGTTATAAAGAAGTGTGGGTGACTTCCGCCGGTAAATGGCTGACGCTGGCAGCAGAATATTAAGACCTAAAATAAAAGAAGTTATGAAACGAGCATGTGGTTTATTATTGTTATTTGTGTTCATGTTGCCGGGTTGCAGTACAAAGCCGGCTCAGCAGGACGGATTCAGGGTATTAGTCCTGACCGAACGTGGCGGCCAGCACGGGGAGTTCACTGACGCCGGACTGAAATGGCTGGAAGAAAAGTCGGGAGAGCTGAATTTCGGGTTTACTGAAATAAACAATACCGATTCAATAAATGAAGACTTTCTTTCACGCTACCAGGTGTTTATACAGTTGGATTATCCGCCGTACCATTGGACAGACAATGCTGAGAGCGCCTTTATCCGCTATATAGACGAGGGCCTGGGAGGATGGATAGGATTTCATCATGCCAGCCTGCTTGGCGAATTTGACGGATACCCTATGTGGGAATGGTTCTCTGATTTTATGGGAGATATACGTTTCAAAAACTACATCGCTCCGCTTGCCGATGGAACTGTTCACGTAGAAGATAAAGACCACCCTGTGATGAAAGGGGTTAGCGGGTCTTTCGTAATACCTGACGATGAGTTTTATACATTCAATAAGAATCCCCGCCCGCAGGTGCATGTGCTGGCAAATGTGGATGAATCAAGCTACCGGCCTGATTCGGATATAAAAATGGGAGATCATCCGGTAGTGTGGTCTAATCCCCGGAAAAAAGCGCCCAATGTTTACTTCCTTATAGGACACAGCAGGAAGTTGTTCGACCTGGAAGATTTTAAAACGATGTTTTCCAATGCTATCCTCTGGACGGCAGGAAAATAAAAGAGACGCACCATCCTAATTGTATTATGCCATGAAAAACAATAAAAGATGTTTCGGTTTCCTGTTTTTTCTACTATTTGTTTCTATAAGCGCAGCCCAGTCGCAGACGCCGGATAATTATCCGGCAAACTACGCTCGCGAGCCACGTTTCAAAGCCCTGGTTTACTATACCGAACGCGCCGAGAAGGCGCATGTAGACTTTGCCCTGCAGGGTGTGGAGTTTTTTCGCCGGCTAAACTACGGCGACGGGTATATACTTGAGGTTACCACAGATTTATCAGGATATCCGTATGAAAAACTCAGGGATTATGATATTGTTGTGATGCTTAATGCCTCGCCTTCTTCAGCCGGGCAGCGGGAGGCCTTTCGCCAATATATGGATAATGGCGGAGGCTGGATGGGTTTCCATGCAGCAGCATATAACGACAGGAACACTAAATGGCCCTGGTTCGTTGATTTTCTGGGAGGCGGAGTCTTTTATTGTAACAACTGGCCGCCACAACCCGTAAAGGTCGAGCTTGATGATTCGCAGCATCCTGTCACTAAGGTGCTGCCCCGGTCGTTTATAGTTCCCGAAAGTGAATGGTATCAGTGGAATCCCAGCCCCAGAGTAAACAATGACGTTGAAGTACTTGTTTCCATTTCGCAGGATAACTATCCGCTTGGTATCAAAGACGTCGTTAATTTCGGCGATTTCCCTATCGTATGGACAAATAAGAATTATCGTATGATTTACCTCAATATGGGCCACGGAGACGACGAATTTACCGATGCAACACAGAAACTATTATTCATCAACGCATTCCGCTGGGTGCTTAGCAGCAATAAAAAAGGCAATCCCTTTATGAAATAACTCATACTATATTTTCATGACACACGACTCTCACACTCTTGTCATACAAATAAAAAAGCTGTTAGATGAATTGGAGAAACAAGAGACTTTGTCGGAGCAGGGGAAAAAGTTATTGATAAATGCAAAGTGTAATGCAGATAAACTATCTGCATTACTCACCCCGTTGATCAACTTTCAAAGGGTAGATATTCCGGCGAAAAGAAACGCTGGGGATGATGGTGTGGAATCAAGCGCCGGCTCAGGTGAGGATGATATGGATATACCAGCTAAATCACTGGGAAAAGAATTGTTGTTGTTGGCTGAAAGTGATAATGATATGCGTATGTCCCTGCTGGAAAAGCTTGTGCCGGAATATCGTGTTGTCAGTGTTTCCAACGGTATTCAGACCCTTGAGCAGGCAAGAGCCCTGAATCCCGATATTATCATATCAAACATCTTAATGCCCACATTGCGCGGGGACGAAATGTGCCGTATACTGAAATCATCCATAGAAACGAGTCATATCCCTGTCATCCTGCTCACGGCATTGAGGGAAAAAGAAGATATTATCATGGGATTAGAGTCAGGAGCCGACGATTACATCATAAAACCGTTTGATTTTACAGTACTGAAGGCTCGCATCAGGAACATACTTAATAACAGGGAAAAACTGCGGAAAATGCTACTCGTTTCCGAAACCGGAACAGACAGCATGAATTACGCCAATCAGCTTGATAAGGACTTTCTCGATAAAGCAATTAACATTATCGAAAAAGAACTGGTTAATCCCGATTTCTCAATCAGCGATTTCTGCCGTGCATTGGGTATGAGCAGAACATCCGTCTATAATAAAATAAAAACGCTTACCAATCAGGGGCCTAATGATTTTATCCGTATTGTCAGGCTCAATAAGGCGAAGAAAATACTTAAATCCAGGAAATATCCGATAGCAGAAATAGCATGGATGGTAGGTTTTTCCGACCCTAAATATTTCAGCACATGCTTCAAAAGGCAATTCGGCACCAGTCCAAGTAAAATAGATTAGGGCAGGGCTGGTGAATATCGATACGCATTTTTATCTCCACGAATCATACAAATAGCCATTTTCGAGACTGTAAACTAAACTGTGTCAAGTAGGAATAAATTATTATTTTTACTAACACAGTTTTTTTATGAAAAAAGAATTTGATTTTGAAGACATTAAAAAGAAAGCCCTTGAGCAACTT
>JAISBL010000122.1 GCA_031266215.1 Tannerellaceae bacterium
ATATATACAGGGTAATATCCGTCTCTGCGCTTCCCGCGTGTTACGATTGAAAAGGTTGCCATAGGTGTAATTTACTTGTAAGTTATTTGTAAGTTCGGCAGCAAATATAGCACGAAATAACGTGTTTTTTGAGGTATTTATATGCTACAAAATATGCGTTCAGACATGAAAAAGGCTGCTACTTTGTGATGTAGCAGCCTGATTATTAAACTTTTTTCTTATGTGATCCGGTTGGGATTCGAACCCAAGACAGATAGCTTGGAAGGTCTATCGACTGAGCTACTTCTGCTATTTATAGAAATCATGTGTGTGGGCAGTGATGGATTCGAACCACCGAAGGCTAAGCCAGCTGAGTTACAGTCAGCCCCATTTGGCCACTCTGGTAACTGCCCTTCAAAAAAAACTGCGGCAAATGCTTCCGTATTTCATTATTCCCAAGAGAATTGAACCATTTTTATCGCCGTAATAGCGGCTTCATCTCCTTTATTTCCATGCTTCCCGCCTGAGCGGTCTTCGGCCTGTTCCATAGTGTCGGTCGTTAGCAATCCAAAGATGAAAGGTATCCTGCCTTCCAGATTCAATTGGGTAATACCCTGAGTTACGCCGGAGCATACATAGTCGAAATGGGGTGTGTCGCCTCTTACTACGCAGCCTAACGCAATGACGACGTCTATACTTTCGTCACTGTCTGACAGCTTACGCGCTCCATAGGTAAGTTCGAAGCTTCCGGGGACATGTTTGACAATAATGTTCTCTGCCTTTACACCATGCTTTTGCAGGGTGTTACAAGCGCCTGTCAACAATTGCCCGGTGATGTTTTCATTCCACTCGGACACAACAATGCCTACCCGCAGACCTGAAACGTCGCGGATGCCGGAGGAATCGTAATCGGATAAATTGTGATGTGTTGTTGCCAGGTTTTTTATTTTTTTGCTGATTCAGACGCGCGGGTGATATATTTGTCTATCTCGGAGGCTTCGTCGGAGTTGAAATACTTTTCTTTAATGGCGGTGTAGGCTTTAACGGCGTCATTGTATTGCCCGAGGCTTTCGTAGGCTATACCGGCTTTTTTCAGGTAAGTCGGACTTACTATTTCGTTGCCGGCAAGGCTGGCTGCTTTTTCAAAATAGCTGATGCCTTCTTTGACATTCCCCATATTTACATAGCAATCGCCTATCAAACCGGTAAGAGCCGGAGAGACCATGTTGTCTTTACCGCTGTAGGATTTCAATTGTCCTATGGCTTTTTCGGGTTCTCCCAGTCTGAAATAGCACACGCCGGCATATGCTTTTGCCAGATTGCCTGATCTGGTGATCCCATAGTCGCTGATAATTGATTCGAAACCGGGATAGTCTGCTCCGTTGCCGTATAAGGCTAATGCGAAGGAATCTCTTCCGAAATACAGTTCGCCTTTGAACAGGGCGGCAGCGGCTTTCTTTTCCAGAGGAACTAAATATCCATGCTTTATTCCCAGAATAGCTCCTGCAAGGAGTGCAACGACGGCAATTCCGTAGATGATCTTTTTTTGGTATTTTTCAATAAACTGTTCCGATCTGGAGACGATCTCGCCTACTTCCAATTCTTTGTTTGCGCCCTTTCTTTTAGTAGTCATAATATAAAGTGTAATAATGTATTATATTCGCTTTTTTGCTTTCGCACCGGTAATTCAAAGCGCAAAAGTAGTTTTTTTTGTGAACAAATCTAATGGTCGAAGTATATTTTTTAAATTTGTGGAATTAAAATACGGTCGATGATACTTAAGAGGCTTTCTATCCTTAATTACAAGAACATACAGCAATCAGAACTTCTATTTTCCCCCAAAATGAATTGTTTTTTTGGTAATAACGGCATGGGTAAGACTAATCTGCTGGACGCTGTTTATTACCTGTCGTTTTGTAAAAGTTGTATGAATACGCCGGACAGTCAGGTGATTTATAACACCGAAGATATGTGTGTGATTCAGGGTATTTATGAACGTGAAGATCGTGAGGAGGATATATTCTGCGCCATCCGTCGAAGGCAGCGAAAACAATTCAGGCGGAATAAAAAAGAGTATGATAAATTATCGGAACATATCGGATTACTGCCTTTAGTGATGGTTTCGCCCTCTGATTCGGGACTGATACAGGGGGGGAGCGATGAGCGCCGCCGGTTTATCGACCTTATTATTTCGCAGCAGGACAGGCCGTACCTTCACGCCCTTATCCAATATAACAAGGCGCTGATGCAACGTAATATCTTACTTAAGGGCCAGTCTTTCGACGTGTCTTTGTACGAGGCGCTGGAGATGCAACTCAGCCGGTACGGGCGCCTGATTTATGATAAAAGACAGGAGCTGGTTGACGACCTCGTGCCTGTTTTCAACGAATATTACATGGCGATATGCAGTTCTGTCGAACATGTGGACCTGCGCTATATCTCTCAGTTGAGGAACGGCGAACTTGCTGATATGCTTGCACAAGACCGCGAGCACGACCGCATGCTGGGTTATACCTCCGCCGGCGTGCACAAAGACGAGCTGGAGATGAAACTGAATGATTCGCTCATACGGCGCACCGGCTCGCAGGGGCAGAACAAGACGTACCTTACGGCGCTCAAACTGGCGCAGTTCGCCCACCTGAGCAGGAAGGGAGATACGTCGCCGATACTGCTGCTGGATGATATTTTCGACAAGCTGGATGCCGACAGGGTAGAGCAAATCATACAACTGGTGGGGAACCCTGCTTTCGGACAAATATTCATAACCGACACCAACCGCAAATACCTGGACGAGATATTATCGACCATAAGCCACGATTATACCCTGTTCAGGGTGGAAAACGGGAACATCCAAAAGATGGAGAACGCATGAAACGGAAAAATACCCAGAAGATAGGCGAGGTGCTGAAGGATTTCTTCGAAGACAACGCCCAACTGTACGAGAAGATGCTCGAAATACGTATACAGCGGGGATGGGGAGAGATATTAGGCCCCATGATCATGCAATATACCCGCAACGTGTACGTCAAAAACCATGTCTTATACGTTTCCCTTACCTCGTCGGTGCTGCGCAGTGAGCTGACTTTCAGCCGTGATAAGCTTGTCAAAAGCCTCAATGATTACGCTGGCTCAAACGTAATACACGATATCGTCATCCGTTAAGACGGAAGCAGCGATATGCTGTCTTTCTCTTTCAACTGCGTAACAGAGATGCTGTACGTCTTGTATCCCGCTACATTAAATATATACTGACTGTATCCGGTTTGCGAGGGAACGCCCGGTAAGCCTCCGTTTTCCAGACTGTTGCCATACTTAAAATGCTTTACGGCGAGCAGGTCAATCGTTATGTTGCCGCTCCCGTCGGTCTGAAGGCTTTGCGTATATCCGTCTTCAGACATGGTCAGGGTGATGCGCTTATTGGCAACCGGCATGCCGTTCCCGTCTTTAACGGCCAGCTTTTTACTTTCGCCATAACTCATGTCCATCTTCCCGGCGCCTCCGAAGAAGTAGGGCGTCATTTCGTCTTCGCCGAAACCTTCGTATTCGGTATCAATCATGCGGCTGTAATGCGTGTTCCAGAACCAGAAACCCAGCCTGACGGGGCGGAAAAATTCACTGTCATGTTCTATCTTCTCCAGCTTCGTGCGATACATCCATACACTGTTACAAATTCCGTAACCCTCGCCTATGACCACCAGGTTTACGTTGCCGATAAGGCGGTTGTCTTCAAAGATAATAGGGTCAGACATGCCGTCGCCGTCCCTGCTTACGCTGCCGCCGCTGAAGGTTACGGCCGCAAGGGCGTAGTTGACATCCCCGTTATAATATTCCGAAGGATCAGCTCCTGCGGTCTTGCTTCCGCCACCGGGATTCCTGAGGTTGCCCGGCATGGCCTCTACCTTGACGGTGTTGCGGCGGTAAACCAGGTTTTTGTCAGTCAGGCCGTTCGAGGTCCATATACCGCGCGCCTGCGTGCACCCGTCCTCCGGCTTCAGTACGATGGTATTATCCTCGAAAAGCATGTTTTCATACGGTATATTGTCATAGTTTGTCACACGCATGCCTGCTATGGACGATTTGCGGCCGTACTCCTGGCTACGCATCGTGGGGGCGAACCCGCGCATGTAGATAAAGTTTCCCTTCACATGAATGTCATTAGCCCAGCCGATACCTATCGGGAGGTAGCCCATGCCGAATATCCTGTTATTCGTCACGCTGGAGCCATTACCGTTGTGAATGGCAAAGCTGTTTGTATCGAAGCTGTCGGAGTAAAGTTCGTTATGATCTACTTTGCCGCTACTGCTCAGGCCCCAGTGGCGGAAGCGGCGCAGTGAGTTGAACGAGACGTCGTTCATCGGGTTTTCACCCACGCTGATGGCGCGTACCGCCATATGCCGGTCGTCGATGACGCTGCCCCGGTCGTAGAGCACGTTGTGATGTATGTGTCCGTTGCCGGTCACCATTCCTCCCACGCTGTTGCCGTAGTAATCAACCGTGATCCCGGCCACTTCGTTGTATGTCGCTCCCATGTGGTTGAGGAAAAGCGGGTTGAAGCCGATTCCGATAAATCCCGTCCCGCCGTTGCGGCCCTGTTTGATGATGCCGTTGAATATCTTGAAGTTGACAAAGTTCCACAACCCCGCACGTATGCCGAAGGTGGCTTCTTCGTTATAGGCGTAATCGTTCCACCAGCCGCCAACGACCTTTGGAGCGCCGTCATCGTAGATGATCATATGCCCATCGAGGTCAAGCTCCACGTTATTCGTTTTAATATTGATGGCCAGCGCAGGCACGGTCATATCCTGTGTAAGTACGTACCTGGCCCCGCCTTCGGTCAATGTATACGGAGGTTCGCCTTCCATATCCTGCGGTATACGGATAATGTCGGAGGTAAGTTCGCGCAGCGTGAAGGTGTGATCTTCCGATGCTATCGTGGTCCCGTCATAATATCTTACGACTATGCGGTAGTGGTAGGTTGAATCGGGTTTCAGTCCCCTGATATAATGCAGGTGCTGATAGTAGTACGATTCGGTCTGTACGGTTCTCTCACCGTACCGGTCTGTCTTGCCGTACTCAACGATCGACAGCGCCGGCAGGTTCGTTGTAAAGCCCACAACGTGCGATGTGTAGGAGGTATGTTCCCAGAAACCGGCATCTTCAAACATCAGGGCGTTGCCAAGGGTTTCCTTAATGAGCGGTTCTGTTGCGGGGGCAAAGCTGGCCAGACGGTAATTGAAGAAATATTTGTCATCATCATTTTCAGTATCATTGAAAGGAGCGGGTATTGTGAAAAGATCGCCGGGTATATCATGCTTACCAGGCCCTTCTGCGTCTTCGAATACGGTGCATGAGGTAAATACGATGGCAAAAAGAAATAATGTTCGCTTCATTGTTGTAGTATTAATTGCATTATTTGATGTCTTTGTCGGATAGTTCGCTAAAAATCGCCGTGAATTTATCTCAAAAGAAACAGATTAACAAGGATTTATTTGCTTTTTAACGCTAAGGCGCCATACAGGCATCCTATCCGGCGACAAATGCCGCGTACCTGTTACACACCGGCTCGTATGTGAGTATAGTTAGTGATAATATGGCGAATGGATGGCAAATCCCTTTTAACCTGAGATGTAAGAACCTGAGTAAGAGGATCAGCCTCACAAATACGTAAGGAGGCGCCGGGGCTTTTATTATCTGTGTATTGGACTGTTCCTGATATGGCAGGCCGGCTTCCTCTTTCAGGGAAGACCGACTTACCAGCTCAGGTAAGAGCGACCTCCCAGCTCAGGTAAGAGTGACTTACCAGCTAAGGTAAGACCAACTTCCCAGCTAAGGCAACCGGCTTGTCTGGTAAGGGGACGCCGGTCCTCCGGTAAAGGCTTTCGGTGTGTGCTGACGCCGGAAGTCGTCGGTATCGCATCTGTAAGTCCGCAGGTCTGTGTATGTTGTCAACCATGCCGGCAGCGTATCGGTAAGGCCGTAGGCCTTAAAGGTCGGTAACGCTTAGGAGACACCGGTTCCCCCTGCAAGGGATTTTGGTGTGTGCCGACGCCGTAGGCGTCAAATATGCGTAACCTCGTGCAAGCCCTTCAGGGCGCAGCTCGGGGTATAGACAGCACCCCACCTGCAGAACTGCGAAGCTGTTCAACAGGGGTGTGTTTTGCCGTGGCTTTCGGATGGGAAATGCCTTACGTCTCTCTGTTTTTTAGCTTCCTGCCGGTGTGATTTGTCCATCGCGGACTGCTGTTTATGGGTTTATCGGATTATGAGTTAAAAGACTGGATCACAGCCGCCAGTGAGCGTCAGTGGCGATGGTGGAAATATATGCGGGCTGATATGGTGAATGTCTGTACCTGTCTGAGGCCGGAATAGATGAACTATTGGGGCGGGAATAGCGCGACGGAGGTGAACTTCAGGGATGGTTTTGATGAGGGTATTCGGTTGATATACAGTAGCTTTGCGTCGTAATTTAAAATTATTCAATATGAAACATCTTGGTTTTTTTCTCGTGGCGACCATCATCGCCACTTCCGCCTGCAGCAAAGCAGGCGATCCTGAAGAAGGAGGCGTAACTATCGAAAA